>NZ_JATABG010000217.1:0-5944 GCF_036533755.1 Vibrio sp. M260118
ATTTTTACAGAGGTTATTTGGTTGGTAACTTAGACAAACATCTTCGACATAAACAAGTGCCAGTTTTTGCTAGGTTTGAAGTATCGCGTTTATCTATATCAAAACACCAACAGGTTGATTTTCCTTGGCTAATGTCGCATTGAGCTTGCTCCCCACACGAAGGACATCGATGGGTTGAAGCGTCTCCGCTGAGGTTTGCCATAATTTGCTCACGTTCTTGATCTGAAAGATGACGCCAGTTGATGATTTCATTTATGGTGCGGTGGCAGCCACTACAGATACCATCATTATTTTTGCAAGCTGCGATACAGGGCGTTTTCAAATCCTATTTCCATAAATACAAACGAATGACGCGACTATATCGAGTTATTTACATAACATCAAAAGTCATGTCTTAGAATTATTTAGTTCCATTTTGAAAAGAGGGCGGCTGGTACTCTAGAGAGGCATCTTTTTTCATTAAAATATTGCTCGCAATCAAGCTCCCGAAGCAGATAAAGATGAGAGCCAACCAACCAAAGAGCGAAGGTGTCTCATTGAATACTGGGATTGCGAGAACCGTCGCCATTGCCGGGGTCGCTGCACCAAAAGCGGCAGTGCGTTCTGCGCCCAATGTAGAAATTGCATGTAGGTAGGTAAAAGCGGCGATTAAACCTGCGCCAATACCTTGAAGCAGTATATGGCCACTCAGTTCCGTCCAAGGCCACTCGCTAAAGGGACTGCTGTGTAAGGAACTCTGCACAACGCCTGAAAAGATTAACGATATTAAGACTATCATAGACATTAATGAAACAAGCCCCGATGCAGCCAGTGGATTCAAGTTTGAAACTCGGGCGCAGATGGTAAATATCGCCCACATCGCACTGCCAATCAGAAATAGTAGGTGTCCTTTCCACAATGAAGAGTCAGCAAAACTCTGCATGAGGAAAGTGGCTATCCCGATGATCACAAGCGCTAAACCTACCACCCGGTGCGAGCTTAATGGCTGCTTAAACAGTATGACCGCAATGGCAGATACGAACAAAGGTAGTGTGCCTGGAACCAGAGCACTTCCATCAGAAACAGGCGCCAAGCTCATTCCGCTGCCAGCGATAAATAGGTAAGGTAGCCCGCTACCAATAAACATCCCAACTAGGTAACGTTTAGGAACTTGTGATATGGCTTGTCGCGCTTGGTAGACGACTGGCAGTAACACTAGGCAAGGAACCACAAAGCGGGTAATTGCTATATCGGCGATCATAAGTTCCGAGTGTGCACCACTTCTAAGTGATAGGAAAAAACCAGACCAAAGTAATAGGGTGGCAATCATTGCCAAATATCCAGATATCATGTCCATATGTGACCAAAACTCTACATATCAACATTATGATGCGTAACTGACGGTGAAATGTGGCAATATCGGTTGGTAATAAAGCTTTATTTGACTAATTCAATTAAAAATTTGCTATTTTTTGCCAGAAAAGAGCGTAAGAGATATGGATAGAATCGATAAACACATTTTACGTTTGTTACAACAAGATGCACGCCAGTCAACGGCTGATATAGCAGATAAGGTAGGTTTGTCCGCGTCGCCGTGTGCAAGACGGATTAAACGCCTTGAGGAACTGGGGATTATTGATAGCTATCGAGCGAGCTTAAACAAGGCGCTAATTGGTGTGGGAATGACGGTATTTGTTGAGGTCAGCTTAAACAATCATCAAGCGCTGAGCATTGATGAGTTTGAACAAGCCGTTCAAGACATGGATGAGGTGATCAGTTGCCACGTCGTGTCCGGCGCATACGACTACCTTTTGGAGGTGGTTAGTCACGATTTAGCAGGGTATGAATCATTTACACGTAAGCTTCAGCGCTTGGAAAACGTAAAGGATATTCACACCCACCTTGCTATTCGGCAAGTCAAAGGTGGGAGTGAGTTGCCCATCTTCAGCGCAAGCAAATGACGCGCGAATTGGGGGGAAATAGGTCACTCTGGCTTAGTGATACTGCCTAGCTCAAGAACAGGCGCTACTTCAATGTCTTCGGCATTCATCATTGAAGAGATACGTTGCACTGATGAAAGTAGTAGTGATTGTTCCCACTCTTCTAAACGCTGGAATTTAGTAATAAAGCTTTGTTGGAGCGGAGTCGGTGCATCTTGGAGTAGCTTCTCCCCATCTTCGGTTAAATGAGCGTGGACTTTACGCTTATCTTTAACGCTTCGAACACGCTTCACTAAACCATTACGCTCTAGGCGATCGAGAATGGTGGTTGCTGTTGCTTGACTCATATTGGTGTGATCCGACAGCTGTCGAATGGTCACTTCACCTAACTCTTTAATAGAGCGCATCAGGATAAGTTGTGGCCCGGTCAGGCCAGACTCTTTGCTGAGTTTTTTGGAGTGTAAATCGATCGCTCGAATAATTTGGCGAATCGAGACCAGAACTTCTTCGTGCTTTTCCAATGCGATTCCTTTATTTCACTGAGAGTTTGGGGGATAAAGTAGGCGAAAATACATCAATTGTGCGAGTAAAAAAAGCCTTAACGTCACAAATATTACTACCTTCTTTCTCCCGCCATCGATTGGTGGACCAACTTGCTTAGTGTTCGAATAATATTTAGTTGTAAGTGTACAATAAGATGCCTACTTTTTGTGCGTTCGATTGGTTGTTTTATTAAATTGTGGCTAAAAAATAGCTTAATACTGGAACATAATTACAAGAAGCGTACAATATGAAGAGACGTATCAGACTATTCTGTTGAAAAATAGATTTTAACTCTAACGATTTTGTGTGAGTTGGCTGGTACGCATTGAGGAATCAGATGCTAGAGAGGAATGATGACTAAAGGCATAGACAAGTACAGTATCGACAGTACTGATTACACGATCGGTCAAGATAACGTACAGAAATGGGGATTTGATGTACACAATCCAGTATTTGGTTGGAGTGCAGGACTCATAGCAGTATTTTTGATTGCTGTTTTGGTGATGGATGCAGAGTCAGCGAAAGCGACTCTTGATGGCATTAAGTGGCAAATTATCGGAAGTTTCGACTGGCTGTTTATTTGGTCAGGTAACATCTTTGTTGTTTTCTGTTTAGCCCTAATTGTGTCGCCATTGGGAAAAATTAGATTAGGTGGTAGTGATGCGACTGCTGACTACTCATACGTTTCTTGGCTATCGATGTTGTTTGCAGCCGGTATGGGTATTGGCTTGATGTTTTGGAGTGTCGCAGAGCCAGTTGCTTACTTCACAGGTTGGTATGAAACTCCATTAGGTGTTGAGGCTAACTCTGCAGAAGCGGCTAAGTTGGCTTTAGGTGCAACTATGTTCCATTGGGGTTTACATCCTTGGGCTATTTATGGTGTTGTTGCTCTGTCGTTAGCTTTCTTTGCATACAATAAAGGTCTGCCACTTTCGATCCGTTCGATTTTCTATCCGATATTAGGCGATCGTGCTTGGGGCTGGGCTGGTCACATTGTAGATATTTTAGCGGTATTGGCGACGCTGTTTGGTCTAGCAACCTCACTAGGTTTAGGTGCACAGCAAGCAGCAAGTGGTATTCACCATGTATTTGGTGTTGAAACGGGTCTAGGTTTACAAGTTGTTGTGATTACGACAGTTACCTTGCTAGCGGTTGTGTCAGTAATCCGTGGTATCGATGGCGGCGTAAAAGTGATTAGTAACATCAACATGATTGTTGCATTCTTGCTGCTTGTTCTCGTTGCTCTTATCGGTTGTGCAATTGTAGTAGGCAATATTGGCACCACGCTGATGGCTTACCTAGAAAATCTGATTCCATTAAGCAACCCTCATGGGCGTGAAGATGAAGCGTGGTTCCAAGGTTGGACTGTATTCTACTGGGCTTGGTGGATCTCGTGGTCACCATTCGTAGGTATGTTCATTGCGCGTGTATCAAAAGGTCGCACGGTACGTGAGTTCATCACTGCGGTTCTACTAGTGCCAACAGCTGTGACACTGCTATGGATGTCGACGTTTGGTGGTATGGCGATTGATCAAGTGATTAACGGTGTTGGCGAGTTAGGCTCGCAAGGTTTGACAGACGTTTCGCTAGCTATGTTCCAAATGTTCGATGTGCTTCCTTTTGGTTCGCTACTATCGATCATTGCGATTGTATTGGTACTGGTATTCTTTATTACTTCGTCTGACTCAGGTTCATTGGTCATCGACAGTATCACTGCTGGTGGTAAAGTTGATGCACCAGTGATTCAACGCGTATTCTGGGCCTTTATGGAAGGTGCAATTGCCGTCGCTCTGCTGTGGATTGGCGGTTCTGAAGCGGTTCAAGCGCTGCAAGCGGGCGCAATCTCAACCGCGCTGCCATTTACCTTTGTTCTGCTGCTTATGTGTGTAAGCTTATTGATGGGTATGCGCACCGAGAAGCGTTAAATAATACTTAGAATAAAGGCTTAAAAGGGACGTTAATCGTCCCTTTTTTTCTATATCCAGAATTGGCTAATAGGTGCATTTCTATCGTAATGGTGAGCGATTTGTGCTTGAAGCAGTTCTGCCGTGGCAAGCGCGTCAGTCAGGGCATGATGAGGCGTGTATAGTGGAAGACCATAGCGAGTGCGGCTTGTGCCAAGGCGCACTGATGCGGGCTTACGACCACGGATTCTATTGATAACGCCACCACTGACCTTATGTTGAACAAGAGTCTCAATATGCATCGTGTCGATTACCGGAAACTCAATACCTTCGTGAATTCGCGTATTAAGCGCCGCATCAAAAAACTCTCTCTCGATTCTTTGATAGTGAACCACCATCACCTTGCCTGACATTTCCTTTAGAATCTCTTCATAGGTATTAATTAAATCTGGCGCATCCAGTACATCGGAATGGGTGATACCGTGGATCACCACTGACTCTTCAGGCAGCTGCTTACGTGGTTTCACTGTCCAATGCTTTGCCTGGTTCATGAAAATTCGATTTAGCGTAAAAGGAACAGTACCAATGGTGATGATGTCATCTTGCTCTGAATCTAACCCCGTCGTCTCAAAATCCATTGCAAGAAAAACCACCTCTTCAATTGGAGTCGCTGAGTCAGGTAAACCTGCATTGTAGTACTGTTGCAGTGCGTGGTCTTTTACCACCTCGAGCTTGCGGCTGAATTTTGTTGGCCAGTCTATAGAAGGTGGTGACATTATTTTGCTAAACATCAGTACCTCACTTAAAGTTGTTGCTAGCTTGGTAACGGAACTTGAGGAAGTTTTGCGCATTGCTCAGGATTTGGAAGGCGTCTTTTAAGTTGCGCCTTTCAAAGTCGGATAAGTTTTCTGGCTCTATGTTGTTATCAGGGTCAATTTCATTTTCTACGTCGAATGCCTGATGGCGAATTCGGACCATGGAGATAAACTCTAGCGCGTCACTTAGGTCGCGAGCTTTCCCTTTGGGCAAAATGCCCGCTTCATGGATGTCGTCTAAGCGCTCGAATGAGTTTTTTGAACGAGATCCTACGGCAAGCGCATGTACGCGAATAAGATCAGCCAATGGCGCAGTTCCACGGCGCTTTAGGTTGATGGAGTTCTTGTGTCTACCATCTTTTTCCATAACGAAATCTTTAAAGAACCCAAGAGGAGGTGTGCGATTCATTGCATTGCGAGCCAAGCAGGCTAAGAATCGGTTGTTTTTTCTTGCTCGACGGACGATAAATCCATTTAAGTGTTCTGCCCACTTCAATCGTCCGTAGACCCCATCAAGGTCAAAAAAGATGGAGGCATTAAGCAGCGCTTTTGGATTTGGGTCATCAATCCAATCAGCGAAACACTCTTCCCACTCGGTTCGTGTCATGCGCCAGTCCGGGTTAGTCGCCATGATATCGCCAGTACAATAGCTGTAACCACATTGGTCGAGTCCGTCACACACCCGTTTTGCCAGTTCGGTAAAGTAGCTGTCGTGTTGCTCTTTCACATAGGTGTTATCGAGAATGATGGCGTTGTCTTGGTC
>NZ_JATABG010000218.1:0-5941 GCF_036533755.1 Vibrio sp. M260118
ATGACTGGTTAAGAAGAGAGAGGTATAGCTTTAATCTCAAGGTAACCGCTCGGCCCGGAATTGAAGCGCGTTTTCGCTACACCTACCCGATTAATGACGATCTTTTGCTCCGAGCTACGCAAAAGCTCTATCAAAAAAAGAGTGTCACTGGCGAGTCAACAGAGGTCGATCTTGACTACTCAATTAGCCGCAGTGTTCTTTTTCGTTGGAGCAACTTTGCTCAGTACGACAGTGATATCAAAGGTTGGGAACTAGGAACAGGCGTTACGCTCTACCAACACATATCCGATACACAAGCGCTTAGTTATCAAGCAAGCACAAGCGGAACTAACCGCCCTTTTCACTATATTACCAACACGCATGTATCAGTGACCTATAGACAAAACTTTTGGCGTTCTTGGCTCTTTTACGAGCTAATACCGGAATATAACTGGGACCGAGAAGAAGATACCGAACGTAAAGGTGAATCAAAAATGACGCTACGCTTAGAAGTGCTGTTTAATAATATATAGCTTCAATCCGAGATAGCCCTAGCGAAGAGCTATCTCGGTTGCTCTATGTCTTTAGTGAGGTTTAGCTTGTCTCAACTTCGTCTTTCATGGTCAACATTCCCTCTGTGACAATGAAATCTATGATGGTATCTAGCCCTTTACCCTCTTTTAAGTTGGTAAACACGAACGGCTTGGTTGGACGCATACGTTGAGTATCTTGCTCCATCACCTCCAACGACGCCCCAACGTATGGCGCTAGGTCGATCTTATTGATGATCAGCAGATCAGAGCGTGTAATACCTGGCCCACCTTTACGAGGGATTTTTTCGCCCTCTGCTACATCAATGACATAGATAGTTAAATCTGCAAGCTCAGGGCTAAAAGTAGCACTTAGGTTGTCACCACCACTTTCTACGAACACTACATCAAGATTTTTGTGTCGCTTGGCTAGCTCTTCTACTGCGGCTAGGTTCATTGATGCGTCTTCGCGAATAGCGGTATGTGGGCAGCCACCTGTTTCTACACCAATGATTCTGTCCGGTTCGAGCGCTTCAGCACGAGTTAAAATCTTGGCGTCTTCTTGGGTGTAAATATCGTTGGTCACAACCGCAATATTAAGTTTATCGCGGATGGTCTTACATAAGATCTCTAGCAAAGCGGTTTTACCAGAGCCAACAGGCCCACCGATACCAATTCTTAATGGCTGCTTGTACGTTTCTTCCATGGTGATTCTTCCTTTTTCAGTTGGGTCAGAGACCCAGTCGTTCACGCTTAAGAGCGGAACAGACGTGTATATTGTGTTTCGTGCGATGAACTCGCGAGCGCGATTGAGGGGGTAAAACTGCCAATCCGCCACTGTTCAATCTTGTTAGCACGTTCGATTATTGGTGGAAATGTCTCGGTGACATTGATCATCGCCAGTTGACCATCGGTTTGGCCAAGCGGGACCAGTTTTACTCCCGCCATGACAATGTTCTCTAACCAACTCCACAAATAGCCCTGCTTGAGATCATCAAGTTCAATTTGCCACTCGCGAGCCGCGATACAAAAGCCGAGTAGTTGGTTTGGATGACTTGAGATTGAGTCGGTTATTGAGATATCAATATCGAGCTTTTTCAATAATGAATAGAGTGCTACGCCGCGCTGTTTTTCTTCTGCGCGTAATTCGCTTGTTTCGCGGCTTGAGTAGAGAAAATCACACCAGTGCTCTATCTGGTCAAGCTCGCCCTGTACTAACGCACGATAAAGCCGATCAATAATTGGCAGTTCCAATGTTGCTACACTGGAACTGACCATATAGTTCAACCACTCTTCCATCGACGTTCGATCTGTCACCCAACCCGCTTCCACGGCATATTCCAAGCCTTGAGAATATGTAAAGCCGCCTATTGGTAACGATGGGCTTATCAACTGAAACAGTCGATAGCTAGCAATATGCTGAGTCATGGGATTAGAGTTAGCCAAACTTATCTCTCTTAGTTAGTTAGCAAAAACAGCGTACTCAGTGACGCCACTGCTACCGAGAACCACTTTGAATAGAAAGCGCGGCTTACTAAAGCGCCAAACACAATTAAGCCAGTAGCACTTAACATCATTCCAAGTCCAAATTGAGTCAGGTTCGCGGCAGCTTCTACTCCGTGCGCATAGCCATGGAAAAACAGTAGAGCGATTGATGATGAGACAGCAACATTTATACGCTGAGTCGTCGGTGAATAAACTTGCCAAAGCGCGAGACTTACCACGAACAATGAAGCGATGATCAATGGTTCAACCAAGGTTGCAAAACCCAAAGCTTGACCTATCAGTAACCCGCTAAGCAATGACACCAACGCCACTGCGATTGTTGCGCCTTTCTTTGCTTTTGAGAAAGGAATTGCACCGAGTAGCATACCGAAAGCAACAAGCATGATTAGATGGTCAAATCCCGTTACAGGGTGACTTAACCCAGACATAAACGAGTGTGATTCATGGCTATGACCTGTGTGTGCGAAAGCGGAAACTGGCGCAAGTGCTGTTAGTAATAGAGCCGCAAATTTCGATTTCATTGTGATTTCCTTATCTTGGTAATTTTAATATTTTTTGATTTGAATGCTTATTAGTGATGGTGATGATGACCGCCGGAACGACCGCCGTATGCGCCACCTTCTGGCTCAAAAGGCGCTTTCTCTGTGGTCACTTCTGCACCTAGACCTACCACCATTTCGTCTAAAACATGGTCGTGCTGATAACGAACCCATCCCGCTTCCACTTGTAATGGAACATGACGGTTACCCAGGTGGTAAGCGACACGAGTCAACAAGTGAGCGTCACTACAGTAGACGGTTGATACGGTTTCAGGCGCTGCTTTAACTTCAATGATTTTGCCACACTGACTCAGCAGCTGTTCACCGCCCCGCAATATATGCCCGCGCGGTAAAAACAATCCGGCATCTCGGCCGTCATCAAGGGTGACTTTAAGTCGGCTTTTAATTCGGCTATCGATCGGTAAGCTTAAAAAACCATCCGGGCTACTGCTGTTTTGCGCGTTGATTTGGGTTAATTCAATCATGTTATTACCTCAACCTCCTCGAAGGTTTATAACTGTTTAATGTCTAAAATAGGAAATAGCGTTGTGCCATCGGCAGGGAATCAGCTGGGTCACAAGTGAGTAACTGACCATCGGCTTTAACTTGATAGGTTTGCGAATCTACTTCGATCTTTGGCATCCAATCATTAAGCTTCATGTCAGCTTTACTGATGTTGCGACAGTTGCTGACAACACCAATTAAACTTTTCAGCCCGAGCTGTTTATCAATCCCTTGCGCTTCCGCCTCTTTTGAAACGAATAACATCGAGGTGCTTTGATTTGCGCGCCCGTAGCTGCCAAACATAGAGCGGTAGTGAACGGGTTGCGGAGTTGGGATCGAAGCGTTTGGATCGCCCATAGGTGCCATGGCGATCATGCCACCTTTTAGAATGACGCTTGGCTTTACACCGAAGAACGCCGGCTTCCACAGTACCAGGTCAGCCAGTTTACCGACCTCAATTGAACCAATCTCGTGCGACATTCCGTGAGTGATGGCTGGGTTAATGGTGTATTTTGCAATATACCGGCGCAGGCGGAAGTTATCGCTGTAATCGGTGTCTTCTTCTAGGCTACCGCGTTGTACTTTCATTTTGTGGGCAGTTTGCCAAGTGCGCGTAACGACCTCACCTACTCGACCCATGGCTTGTGAATCCGATGCGATCATAGAGAACGCACCTAAATCATGCAGAATATCTTCCGCTGCGATGGTTTCGCGGCGGATTCGAGACTCTGCAAATGCCACGTCTTCCGCTATTGATGGAGAGAGATGGTGACACACCATCAGCATGTCGAGGTGTTCATCGACAGTATTCACCGTATAAGGGCGCGTTGGGTTGGTTGAAGAAGGCAACACATTGGCTTCACCTGCTGCGCGGATAATATCCGGTGCATGACCGCCGCCAGCACCTTCCGTGTGGTAGGTATGAATGACGCGATCGCCAATCGCACCTAACGTTGATTCAACAAAGCCAGATTCATTTAGGGTGTCAGTATGAATGGCGACTTGCACGTCCATCTCATCAGCGACACTTAAACAAGTATCGATTGAAGCCGGTGTTGTTCCCCAGTCTTCATGCAGTTTTAAGCCGACAGCACCTGCTGCTACTTGCTCACGGAGTGCTTCAGGTTGGCTCGCGTTGCCCTTCCCCAATAGGCCAAAGTTCATTGGAAACTCATCTAATGCTTCGAGCATACGATGCATGTTCCATGGTCCAGGCGTACATGTAGTTGCGTTCGTTCCAGTGTTTGGCCCTGTACCGCCGCCAATCATGGTTGTTACGCCTGACGCTAGTGCTTCTTCAATTTGCTGCGGACAGATAAAGTGGATATGTGAGTCAATGCCACCAGCGGTAAGGATCGATCCTTCACCTGCGAGTACTTCTGTACCTGGGCCAATAACAATATCGACATTAGGCTGGACGTCTGGGTTACCGGCTTTACCTAATGATTGAATACGACCATCTTTAACTGCCACATCAGCTTTAACTATGCCCCAGTAATCGAGAACGATCGCATTGGTAATAACTAAGTCCGGAGTTTCCGCACTCGGACGCTGGCTCTGACCCATGCCATCACGAATAACCTTACCGCCACCAAATTTAACTTCATCGCCATAGGTGGTGTAGTCTTTTTCTACTTCTAGCCATAATTCGGTATCTGCTAGGCGCACTCTGTCGCCCACAGTTGGTCCAAACATCTCAGCATACGCTTGCCTAGATATGGTTGCCATGTTCAATCCTTTGTTTGGTATATTTGTTACAAAGCGTGTGATTAGAGCTTGCCCATTACTTTGCCCTGAAAGCCGTAAACTTCTTGTTTACCAGCGTAGCGAACGAGTTCTACGGTACGCGACTGCCCTGGTTCGAAACGAGTCGCAGTTCCGGCTGGAATATTAAGTCGGAAACCTTTGGTCTGTGCTCGTTCGAATTTTAGATACTCATTCGCTTCATAAAAATGGTAGTGAGAGCCGATCTGAATTGGACGGTCACCTATATTCTCGACTGCAACTGATACGGTTTCTCTGCCTTGGTTCAGAGTGATATCACCCGATGCCGTTTCTATTTTTCCGGGAACAAAGCCAGAAGTATGTTTAATTGCGCCTGCCATACTTAGCTCCTAAACGATAGGTTCATGAACGGTGACAAGCTTGGTGCCATCGGGAAAAGTCGCTTCTACTTGCACGTCAGGGATCATGGATGGAATACCTTCCATAACATCGTTGACGGTGAGCAAGGTACGACCGTAATCCATTAGCTCAGAGACGGTTTTACCTTCTCGCGCCCCTTCAAGGATCGCGCTACTGATCAATGCGATCGACTCTGGGTAGTTCAGTTTCAAGCCTTTGTCTTTACGCTGTTGAGCAAGCATTCCTGCACAAAAAATCAATAGCTTATCTTTTTCTCTTGGCGTTAATTCCATTTACCTATCCAATGTTTGATACATTTGTTAAGTTCTCCAGATCCTTGGAATATCTGGAGCTGTTCCTTGACGTTCTAACTGCACCTTTTGCCAAATGTGACTAAAGGCGAAAAGAATGTTTTCACTCCAATCTGCCAATGCTCTTACCACAATCAAACCTTCTATTTGACTCACGCCAATCAGTAGCGGCTTAGATGCAGTCCCCTGAGAATTACTATGCATATCAGAGGCTTGTTGCTGAATGGATAAGAGCAAGCTCTGTACCAACTCAAGCTCAGTTTGTTCAATAGAGGTGAAATAAAAGCTTCCCAGCATAGAACGCTCTAATAACCCCTTTTTAATCATAAGGTTATCACCACCAACAAAATCAAGACCTTCGGTGAGAACTCTTTTGCCATCGATGAAAAATTCGCTTTTACCAATGAGATGACCCGAATCAAATCCCTCTTTTAGTGCGGGACGCCCA
>NZ_JATABG010000219.1:0-5933 GCF_036533755.1 Vibrio sp. M260118
CGGTTGAGTAATTGCAAACGGACGATTAAACCGAGGTGTCGTAAGACAATAAAGATTGAAACTAAACAATAAAGTTTGAAACTAAGACATTAAAGTTGAAAACTTTTTAAACCCGGTTAAGCTGATTAAAAGTTAACCGGGTTTTTGTTATGGCAAAATCAAAGTATGTTTTAACTGAAAAACAAATCATCAGGCGGATTAAAGAAGGCCGAGGTTCAGGAAAGCTTTCTAACTATAAACCGTGGCTGTACGTGAATGAGGTTCCATCCGAAGGTAGATCTCAAAGAGTCTACTCTCACCTAACGAGCCGCATTCATCATGTGCTATCGGACCTTGAATTCGCTATTTTTCTCCTTCTTGATCATAACCCTGCCGTAACTGACATTCGTGAGCAGTTTCCACTCAATAGGGATGACACGCTAAATATCTGCCAGGAACATCAGCTTTGGCACCCTGCACAAAATGGGGTTAATCAAGTGATGTCGTCAGACTTTTTTGTCAACACCTCTTCTAAAGTTCAGCCTAGATTTGTTATCCAAGCCAAGTATAAAAATGCTCTTAAAGACTCAAGAACTATCGAAAAACTTGAAATTGAACGTCGTTATTGGCAGTTAAAAAAGATCCCGTGGTTCCTAGTCACGGAAAAAGAAATAGATAAAGTCGTTGTGGATAATATTGAGTGGCTATATGGCGTCAAAGGGTATTTCGATGAATTGATTACCGATGAGCTTTTGCTAACGTTTAACCACATGAAAGCTTATTTCTCTCGCATTCCTGACAAAAAAGTGGTTGAAATTGCAAAAGAATATGAGTTGGCTTATGGACAGAAGTTAGGAGACTCTATGTTCGATCTTCGATTGATGTGCGCTGCTAGGCTTATCACGTTTGATATTCGATATCCTTTCCATAGCTTGCGAGCAAGAGACCTTGTATTTAGAGGTGTAGCTTTTGATGAGGGGCACAGCTATGTGGCGAGTTAATGAAACCCTATCATTTGATGGCAAGCCTTATCGCATTCTTTTTACTGAGACAAGCTACTTCTATTGGATTGCTATTGATGAGAACAAAGGTTTACCTGAAAGAGTCTATTTTGATGAATGCTGCAATTGGACTGATGAGGGGCGTTTAGAAAAGATCCCTGACCCCTATTCATACCTCCAAGGTGAGTCTTGGGACGAAGCATCTAGTAGTTATTTGGAAAGCCAACGCAACTATGAACTGATAAAGCCTATCGTTGAAGGCGAAGAGGCATTTGACAAGCGAGTTCGAGCGAGCAGGCTTAATCAGGTTATTGCTGAATCGGGTAAAGGAAAACCTACGATCTATCGACTCTTAAGGCGCTATTGGCAAAGGGGTCAGATTAAGAATGCTCTTTTACCTGATTATAAAAACTCTGGTGCAGGTGGAAAAAGAAGAAACTTCACGACTAGCAAAGCTGGTAGACCGAGGATATATGGCATTGGTCGCGGAGAGCCTGTAACCGAAAGTGTCAGAAAGCAATTTCGAATCATTTGTGATAAGTATCTGATGAACGATAAAGGCTTTTCAATTCGGTATTCGTATATCAAGTTTACTAAGGCTTACAAGCTCAAACACCCTGAAGCTGAAGAGCATGAAATTCCGACACTTCGTCAGTTTCAATACTTTTACAAAACCGAGTATACAAAGGCCACTCAGCTCACTGTTCAGACGCCTCAAGGAAATTACAACAAAGACATTAGACCACTTCATGGCACAGCTACCGAGCAAGCGTTAGGCCCAGGTAGTCGATACGAAATTGATGCTACCATCGCCGATATTTACCTAGTAGATGACGATGACCCGGACAAGGTTATTGGTCGGCCGACAATTTATATGGTCATTGATGTTTTTAGCCGCATGGTTGCTGGCTTTTATATCGGTTTCGATAACCCATCTTTTCCCGTTGCAATGAAGGCACTGATATGCAGTTTTGATAGCAAAGTAAAAGCCTGCGCAGAATATGGAATCGATATTTCTGAAGAGCAGTGGCCCTGTGTAGGTATTCCCGATGTTCTGCTAGCTGATCGCGGTGAATTGATGAGTCATCAAGCAAATTATTTGGTTGATGCTATAGGAGTTCGCCTTGAAAGTGCTCCTCCTCGACGGGGTGATGCCAAAGGTATCGTCGAGAGATCATTTGGCACGTTACAAGCTAAGTTTAAGCCATATATGCCAGGTGTCGTAACTGGTAACAAGGTTAAGAAGCATGGTGAAAGAGATTATAGAGTTGAAGCTGCTGTGGCGAGGTCAGACTTTATTGAAATACTGCTCTATTCAATACTTGCTCACAACTTAAACAAACCATTAGAAAAGTACGATCGTGCTCCTGATATGCCAGAAAGCCTTCCATCGATCCCTATTGAGCTTTGGAGGTGGGGACTACAGCATCGTACCGGACGTTTACGAGCCATCGATACGGATATTGCAAAAATATTACTGTTACCGCGTCAAAAAGTCACTGTATCGGAGTTAGGCATAAAATTATGGGGATTAACCTACACAGGAAAAGAAGTCATTCAGACAGGTTGGATGCACCGCTCTTCTGAAGTCTCTAGGCCCAAAAAACTATTCGCAGCCTATGAACTTGGTTCAGCTAATTACATCTACCTGTTTCCAGAAGAAGGCAAAAATACATTTTGGGTTTGTGAACTTGCTAGTCGGAGTAGAGAGTTCCGTGATCTAACTTGGTATCAAGTATGGGAACGTCAAGCGGCTCAAAAACAAACTTTGGCAGAAGCTAACTATCAATTTGCACCGGTAGAGCGGGATTTTGATGACCTTCTTGAAAAGAAACTGAAAAAGGCGAAAAAGAATCGAAAAACCAGTACATTGAGCAACGCGCAAAAGATAAATGACATCAAAGGCAATAAACGGAATGTTCGAGAGCAAGAGAGAAAGGAGTTAGCAATACAGCCAGTTAGGGCTAAACAAGAAGAAGTCGCGTCGGTGATACCTATAAAGGGAGAAGAGGAAAGTTATCAACTGCCTGATTTCATTCCGGAGCTATTTGATGATGAGGATGATAACTGATGAAGAAAAGCCAAGATCATCGTGTAGTAGCCGTCTATCAAAGTGCTACGCTCTCAGTTTATCGAAATAACCCGCTGATAGAGGCATTACCACCGATAAATAGTTTCCTAGACGACTCGATTGCTCTGAAGGGCTCGTTAAGGTGTGCCGCAGAAGATATCCATCGAAATGGCATCGAAAGAGCGCATAGTATCTGTCGTGTTATTGATGATTTTTTCCAGCCCCTCAGTCAGCACATACAGTTGCATGAACGACTTTCATTGATGATACGGCGTGGCTATGTTGGAAGAAATCCCGAAACAGGTGATTGGGCAAGACATATACAAAATGGTTATGAGCGTGTTTTATCTGGTGATTTGAAGGCGATAAAGTTCACGGAAGTTAGTTCTACAGCCCAAAGCATGACATTGATTGGATGTAGCGGAAATGGCAAAACAACGGCGATCAAGCAGCTTTTGTCGTTATACCCTCAAGTTATTTACCACCCTGACAGAAATCTTGAGCAAGTCGTTTATCTAAAAATTGACTGCTCCCATGATGGATCACTGAAAGAGCTGTGCTTGAACTTTTTTCGTGCAATGGATAGAGCATTAGGGACATCTAACTACGAAAGACAATACTCGATGAGCAAAAGACCGAGTATTGAAACACTTTTAGCTGCAATGGCTCAGGTTGCAAACGCTCATGCAGTTGGTGTTCTTATTATTGATGAAATACAGCACCTTAGCCGTTCTCGCTCTGGTGGCTCTGAGAAAATGCTTAATTTCTTTGTGACATTAGTAAATACCATTGGCCTTCCTGTGATTTTGGTTGGAACACCACGAGCCCGCGAGATATTTGAGGCTGATATGAGATCTGCAAGGCGAGGCTCTGGTCTTGGAGCGATTTTTTGGGATCCAATGGAAGAAGGAAGAGAATGGAAAGCGCTCACGGATAAGTTATGGACTCTTCAATGGCTACAAAAACGTGATGAGGTGTTGTCGGATGACATTCGCTCTCTATGGTATGACCTAAGCCAAGGTGTCTTGGATATTGTGGTTAAGCTATATGTCTTGTGTCAGCTGAGAGCAATCGCGACAAAAGTAGAAAGGATCACACCTAAATTAATGCAACAGGTTTACGAGGATGAATTAAAACCTGTTCACCCAATGCTAGCAGCTCTTCGCTCGGGTGATGCCGAAGAAATGATTAAGTTTTCAGATCTTAAACTAAGCAACACTGATAAAAGGTTGCTTGAGCTGCAAAAACAGGTAGCAACAACTGTTCAGCAGACGCCGGAGGAGTTTGCATATCAACAACTCAGAACCGATGAAGAGCGGCGTGTATATATGGCCTTAAAAGATGAGTTTGATTCAACGTTTTTGGCTCCTGCAATACGACAGCTATTTGATCTACATCCTGATTTGACGTGGACCAGCATACTGCCACTGGTACATGAGCAACTCATTAGCCCTGAACAGATACAATCTAAAACAGAGGCTAAGCCAAGTAAGGGTAAGAGGGCATCCTCAATTAAACAGACGCAATGGCATACCCTTGATAGTGAGGATTTGAGGTTTGTTCACTCTCAATCTGATTCTGATAGCGAAGTGTACACCGCAATGTCAAAGTCGGGTTTGATTTTAGACATTCAGTCATTGCTAGAAAAGGTGGTTTAATATTGCGCTGCTTCCCTGTGCCATACCCAGATGAATTAATCTATAGCTTGGTAGCTAGAGCTGGAATTCGCAGTGCGATAACAAGCTCTAAACAGCTACTAAGTGAAGTGTTTGGTGACAGAAAAGTGATTGCGACAATTGATCTGCCTAGTCATTTATCGTCGATATCAGAGCTGCTCATTAATACGGGACGATTTGACGTCCAACAGCTTATTTATGAACATACAATGTTCCCGATTTACGCTCCTTTTGTTGATGAAAGCATTAGGATTAGAGCGATGGAGCGAATGGAACGTCGCGCTAAGGGCTCTGTTCATCTAATGCTAGGATCCCCCGCTTCTATTGTAAAAACGTCGGATAACTTTTGTGTTTGCCCAGCTTGTGTCGCGGAACAAAAGCAAAAATATGGGGAAAGTTATTGGTCTAGATTGTGGTTTTTGCCATCTTTACCTTACTGCCCTAAGCATGGACTTCTAAGTCAATCGACAACCTCTTACCATGACAGTAGGCACACGTACCATGCATGTAGCCGAATACGATGTCAGCCCCTTTTATGTAACGACCATAATGTAACAGCGCAGCGGTTTGCTTACTTAGCTAGCAAAGCTAAAGAGGTCATGTGTTTACCAGCCCAAGACTCCCCGACTCAGCATCAATGGAGCCTTTTCTACAATCATCTAGCACACGACTTTGGGTGTGGAAAAGGTCCTAAACAGGTTGCTCACGATAAGATTGCAGACTTAGTTGTAAGCAAGATCGTTACCCCTGAGCTAACCATCAATTCTGATAGAGATACTAACTGGCTTCGCACGTTGTTTCGCCGTCATCGTAAAGCTTTTAGCTACCTACAGCACTTAACGGTTTGGTCTGCTTTTATTCCCGAAATGTCGGTTGGTGAAATCATCAAAGAAGTAAAATCAAAAGAGGGAGCGACGATATCCTTCTCGAAGGACAACGTTCATCTTGTGCCAAACTCTAATGAGAAAAAACGTAATCAGTGGCGTGACTTAATAGGGAAGACCCCTATTAAGAAAGCACGCAAACTTCGAGGTGGCGGTGCACTGTATGCTTGGCTTTACCGAAATGATAGAGATTGGCTATTAGCTTTCAATCGAGTCCATCAATCCCAATCTCATGTAAGGCAGAAAAAAGTAGATTGGAACGCAAGAGACCGCTCACTAACTAAGCAGCTTATTAGGGTTGTCGAACGATTAGATACCGTTA
>NZ_JATABG010000220.1:0-5929 GCF_036533755.1 Vibrio sp. M260118
GCTACGGCAAACAACACCAAAAAGCCGAGCCAAAGAGCAAGTAAGTCCGTCGACACCATCACCAACAGCACGCCACCCGCGATGGAGCCTGGTACTCGACCAATCAACGCCATTTTAAGGCCGCCGATCTCTACACTTGTCCTATGCTTAAACGCATTTAGCAAGGATATAAATAGTGCAACTAAGCAGATAGGCGCGGGCACATAGTCAGGAGAGACTAAAAATAACAGAGGTGCAGCGACAATGGCTAAGCCAAACCCGATTGCGGTTTGAACAAACGAACCAAGAAAGATTAAAAACGCAGCAGTAAGAGCTTCAGGCGTGATCCATTCAGCGAACATGTTATCCAAATAGTTGACTAAAAAAGTATCTCACATACTACTCTTAATCCAATGATTTACCATCGAATTCTATACTTACAGATGCCTTCGAAAAAACCTTACAGACTATCCAATTGACTAAGATATTGCTGTGCAGTTTCAAGTACTTCTTGCTGCTGCATCTGTTCGAGATTATCCCAAGAACGATAAATAACGCCAGTCCTAGGGTTCTTGGTTAACAACTCTCGATTTTTAACCATAAAGCGCCAGTACAAGCTATTCATCGGACAAGATTTCTCTCCACTTTTTGATTTCACATCATAGTGACACGCTTTACAGTAATCGCTCATCCTATTGATGTAAGCGCCGCTAGCTGCATAAGGTTTGGTACCAACAACGCCACCATCAGCAAACAGCGCCATACCTCTGGTATTAGGCATCTCTACCCACTCTATCGCGTCAACATAGATGCCCAGATACCAATCATCAACTTGATTTGGATCCACTTCACTAATCAAACAGAAGTTTCCGGTCACCATTAGACGTTGAATATGATGTGCATAGGCGTAGTCTAGTGATTGCCCTATCGCATTGCTCATACAGGCCATTTTCGTTTTACCTGTCCAGAAAAAATCCGGCAGTGCATTCTCTGCTTCAAGATAGTTCAGCTGCGAATAGTAGGGCATATTGACCCAGTAGACCGCTCGTATATATTCCCGCCACCCCAAAATTTGACGGATAAACCCTTCAACCTGTGAGATATCGATGTCTGGATTTGCAGAATAAGCGCTCAACGCAGCATCAATCACTTCCATTGGATGAAGCATCTTTGAGTTAATAGAAAAGGATAGACGACTGTGGTTCAAGCTCCATTTCGAGCTATGTTGAGAAGTCATTGCGTCTTGAAATCGACCAAAATTAGGTAAACAGACTTGGCAAAAATAAGCGAGCAAAGATAAGCTCTGATTGCGATTAATTGGCCATAGCAAGCTATCAACAGATTGCCCTATCGTTTTAATTCGATGTCGCTTCAATCGTTCTAAAATAAGATTCATCGGATTGTCGAACATCAAAGGCGACGGTAACTGTTCAATATCTGCCGACTTAAGCTTATTCCGATTATTCGCATCGTAATTCCACTTTCCGCCAAATGGCTTACCATCTTCCACGAGAATATTGAATCGCTTCCTCATTTTGCGATAAAAGTGTTCCATCACTACGTGTTTTCCAGCGGAAAAGTAGTCGTGAATCTCTTCGAATGGCAGCAAAAAATGTTCACTTTCAACCATTTCGATTTCACATTCTTGGAGCACGAGGCCATCAAGCATCTTAGCCAACCGATATTCGTCAGGTCGTTGATACTGAAAACGCTTAGCTTGCGCATCCTCTACATATCTATTGAGTAAATGGCAAAGGTCATCAAAATGAACAGTATCATCCAAGGTTAAGTGCAATACCTGATGCCCTTCTTCTTTCAACTCATGGGCAAACATCTCCATCGCAGCGAAGAAGGCACATACTTTCTGAATGTGGTGACGCGTGTACTCTGCTTCTTGGTGTAGCTCAGCGACTATATAGAGCACTGAATCATCTACGCTTTGGAACCAAGAATGCTGACGATTTAACTGATCGCCCAAAATAAGCCTCACGGTATCAAACTTCACTGTTTCCTCCTTTGCGTCAGCACTTGTTCCACTTACTGATGAACTCACCATTGGGGTCATATCTCTTTGTTGGTTAGCCAGAATCTTAACCAACAGCGCACAATTTGGACAGTAGGGGATATCTGTTTTAATTGGACTTGGGGTGTTCTAACACGGCGTTGGACGCATTTAATTCGTCAAGTCCAATATACGTAAATGAACAGAAAAAGAGTCAATCCACACCACAACTAAGCCGCTGCTATACGTCTAACAGGCTGATCATTAATCGGCAAATGAATCAATGCGGCAGCGAATGCGAGTGCAACCGTTGACCACCAAATTGGGTCATACGAACCATAGTAATCGTAGATTCGTCCACCCGCCCAAGCACCAAGAAAACTTCCGACTTGGTGGGTAAAAAACACCAAACCATACAAGGTCGACAAATATTTAGCGCCGAAGATCTGGCGAACCAAGCCTGATGTTAGTGGCACTGTACCCAACCAACAGAAACCGATCGCCGCACCAAATATTGCTGCGGTATGCTCAGTAACTGGTAGAGTTACGAACGCACCGATCACTATAGTCCTGACTATATACAGAGCTGACATTACATGGCGCTTATTGAATCTATCACCCATTACACCCCAAAAATAGGAGCCAAAGATATTGAAGATCCCCACATAAGCTAGCGCCATTGCAGCTGTCGATGCAGATAGATGTTTATCAGCAAGATAACTAGGCAAGTGAGTGGCTATAAACATCACATGAAAACCGCAGACAAAGAAGCCTAAATGAATCAACCAATAGCCTTTGTGCGCGAATGCTTCTTTAAGTGCTTGCTTAAGTGTTTGGTTGTCGTCATTAGCATTGCCAGTAGATTGAGTGGCTGAAGCTTTACCGCTTTTCATAAATAGTGCAAACGCAATCATGGCACTACACAACATAGCGAAAGCCTGTAACGCTCCTTGCCAACCAAAATCACTGAGCAAGGTTTGCGCTCCCGGAATCATGGCAAACATGCCAAACGATCCCGCTGCTGTCGTTAAGCCAAACGCTTTCGCCGCATGCTGCGCTGGCACAACTTTAGCTACCGCGCCAAGAACGATCACATAACTGGTCGCGCTCAGTCCAAGCCCCACTAGCACTCCTAGCGAAAGGTAGAGCATACTCGGCTCAACCGCCACTGACGTTAGGTAAAGACCAAGTCCATAAGAGATTGCTCCAGCGATGATAATTTTCTTCGCACCAAAGCGATCCGCTGCCATACCAACAAACGGTTGGAAGACACCAAACAACAAGTTTTGTAGTGCAATAGCGAAGCTAAAGAACTCTCGACCTGTTTGAAAATAGTCTGAGATTGGCATCATGAAAATACCAAACGACTGCCTGATCCCTAGACAAATAATCAGAATGGCTATCCCAAGCCAAACTATTGGAGGAAATCGAAAAATGCTCATAGCAAACCTTTAGTGATGATGGTGATGAGAATGGTCGTGACCGTCGCCCGTCGTTTGGTGGCAACCGCTGTTAATTGCCTGTTGTGCCAACAGCTCCAACAACTTGGGGGAGTTGTGAACCGCAACCAAACATAAAGCGAGCAACAAGGTCATTCTCACTAGCTGAGCAAAAAGTGATTGAGAAAACATGATTCATTATCTCAGCATGGGTTAAAAAAGAGCGCGAAGTTTAGAGCCTCGCACATGATGACTCAAATGATATTTAGACAAATGAACTATGCATGTACCGCATAGTTCATAGAGCCCTATTCTCTCGTTCTTGCGTGGGTTCCGCTGCTCTTTAACTAGGCACAAGCTCAAAGCCCTCATCTAACCAACCAGTAACCCCACCAATCATCTTCTTCACCGGACGTCCCAATTTTGCCAGACGAATCGCCGCCTTCTCGGTGCCATTACAATGTGGCCCTGCGCAATAGACAACGAACAAGGTATCGAGCGGATAATCAGCCAATCGCTTTTCATTTAATCTTGGCTGGGGAATGTTGATCGCGCCATCAATGTGACCTTGTTCGAACAACACCTCTCCTCTGACATCGACTAAAACAAAATCTTGAAGGCCATTGGTCAGGGCATGGTGGACATCCCAACAATCGGTTTCGAACCTAAGTAGTTTTTCAAAATGTTCAACAGCTTGTTGGCTCTCTGCTGCGGGTACACGAGATACGGCACTGGTCATAACTTCTCCTTGTTTACCTATTGCTCACATACATAGTGCTACTTATAGTTGAGTTTATAAATTGGCTTAAAAGACAATTATCGTTAATAATGAGCCAGTGTCATTTAAATAGGGAAATGAGATGAAACGCATCGCGATACTTGCCCACAAGCATGTGACACTATTTGAAATGTCATGTGCCATCGAGCTGTTCGCACTGCCACGACCTGAATTTGATTCGTGGTACGACACTGATGTCATTACGTTGGAAAGCTCGGACATTCACACTACTGGTAACATTACTTTGAGTGCTCAATGGGTAAATAGCCTCGAAGAGTACGACACACTCGTTGTGCCAGGCTGGCCTACATGGGACTACGAGGTACCTAGCAAAATAAAACATGAAGTCATCCGCTTTGCCAAAGAAGGTAAACGGGTACTTACTCTCTGCTCCGGTGCTTTTTTGCTAGCAAAGCTTGGGTTACTTGACGGTAAGACGGCAACAACCCATTGGATGTACGAACAGAGTTTTCGTGATCAATTTCCTAACGTCCACTACAAACCCGATGTACTGTACATATTTGACGGCAACATCGGCTGTTCTGCGGGTAGCGCGGCTGCACTTGATTTAGGACTAGCAGTAATTCGGCATGACTTTGGCTACAGTATCGCCAATCAGGTAGCAAAGCGCTTAGTGGTCTCCACGCACCGATTGGGCGGGCAGGCCCAATTTGTCGATACACCAATACTCGAAGTGCCCAACAACTTTTCGTCAGCGCTCGATTGGGCCAACAGCAACTTGGACAAGAGTATTAGCATCAGTTGCCTAGCCGAAAAAGCAAGCATGTCGCGACGAACTTTTGATAGGAAATTTCGTGCCAGTTTCAATCTATCACCGAAAGAGTGGCTCATTCAGCAGCGGGTAGAAAGAGCAAAAGGTCTGCTAGAAGTCGAGCCTCACTCTATCGAACGATTAGCCAATATGGCAGGCTTTGAAAACGCCACCACGCTACGCCATCACTTTCGCCGTTTGGTCGGAGTGTCACCGCAACAGTACCGCAAACAATTTGGTGATTCTGAATAAGTCGTCACGCAGAGTGTCGAACAGAATCAACTCGATGTTCGGCTTGGTCACCTATTTACCACGCTCGATTTATATAGTGAATGCATTCGAATCAATATGGGCTATCCACTACAAGGGCAAGCGAAGCAGGATCTTGACCTACTCATCAAGCTCATAAAGCAAGCGTGCTAGCTGACAAAGAAAAAGCCCGACAAACAGCTATTTGTCGGGCTTTGAGAACAGAATGATTGAGTTCGATTAGAAGATCGCGTGTGCCACTAGAACAATAATCGGTAGCGTCACTAACGTACGTAGTAGGAAAATTGCCACCAATTCTAGGAAGTTAATTGGCACCCTACTGCTTAAGATAACTGAGCCAGTTTCTGACATGAAAATCAGCTGAGTAACAGACAGCGCTGCAACAACAAACTTGGTTAAATCCGCATTCACCGATGACGCAGCGATGATTGATGGGACGTACATATCAGTGAAGCCCACCAGCATAGTTTCTGCCGCTGCAGCTGCTTCTGGTACATTAAGCAGTTCTAGTAGAGGTACAAACGGCGCACCCAGCATAGAGAACAGTGGCGTTGCTTCTGCAACCACTAGGCCTAGTGTACCAATCGCCATAACAACAGGAAGGACACCAAACACCATATCAAGCGCGTTATGCACGCCTTCTTTAGCCACAGAGCCTAAGCTTTTTACTTTATCGGCACGTTTAAGGG
>NZ_JATABG010000221.1:0-5920 GCF_036533755.1 Vibrio sp. M260118
TAGTTATAGTTATAGTTATAGTTATAGTTATAGTTATAGTTATAGTTATAGTTATAGTTGTATTTGTGAATTTATTACTAGGATACTCTAACTTACGTTGCTCAGATGTTGTAGTCTAATTTATCACCTTTCACAAAAGAATCGACTGGGCTAGTAGCAGACTAAATAACGCTAAAGTCCACATTCCTGAGTGGTATGAATTTCATTGATGCACGGTTATGTCCATTTCCTTCCATCTCACGCATTACGAACAGAGATGTCTAACTGAGAAACGTTACTGACTCATTTTTGCCCCATTCGGTGTTAACGTAATTACTCATACCTATTCTTTCCTGCACCCTTGCAACAAAAAGGTAATACTACCTAGATAGAATATCTAGAACGTTGAAAGTTACTGAATATCAGATGATTAAAGCTATATATTTCGATCTAGATAACACGTTAGTAGACAGAAATGCCAGTATTGACAAATTTGCACGTCACTTTGTTGATGTATTTTCAGCCGACTTACGGGCAGCTTGTCCAATATTGGTAAGCCGAATAGTCAAAGAGCAAGATAACGGTGGTTATCTCCTTAGCGGTTCTAAATATAGCAAGATATTTCAAGCGATTGGCTGCGAGTTGTCTATTCAGTTGGATTGGGTAAAGTATCAGCGACCAGAAAAATTAAGTGAGTTTTGGAGAATAGCATTCCCACAATGTACAGTTGAAATGAAAGGCGCAGCAGATCTAGTAGAGTACCTTCATCAACAAAAGTATCACCTTGGTATAATTTCCAATGGCGCAGAAAATAGCAGACTATCGACTATTAAAACGACTTCATTTGGTCACTTATTTTCACAAATTGTTAGCTCTGAAAAGTTTGGTACAAGCAAACCTGAACCTTCGATTTTTAAATGCACAGTTTCACACGCAAAATTCGAGGCACACGAGTGCATTTACATCGGAGATCATCCTATCAATGATGTCTTAGGTGCGAGTAGCGCTGGACTGAAAGCCGTATGGTTAACAGGCTTTCATAATGAAATAGATTTTCCTCAAGGCATAGTAATAGTTAATAATCTATATGCTGTACGCGAAAGGCTCAACCTTTAGAGATACAACTTATTTCTATCAACGTGTTGGTGAGCTCTCACCAACACGAATCTGCCCCAAAACGTGTTTGGGACGTGCAGTTGCTCAAAAAACTAAGGTACGATTTGCCCTATTTTTCTATTCATGTGTTAAAGGTGTCTAGAAAATCGGAGCATTACCAAGTTAAAGTACACGGACGCAGACAAGCTGCGCCGGTGTTTGAGGTGTTAAGCATCACAAGAGAGTAATGAATATGAATCAAGCTCCATCATATGAAGAATTAAAGGATAGCGAGTGTTTTTGGTTGCAACTAACACCAGTTATTGCAGGCATGAATGAGACCTTAGATGGCAGTATTGAAGACGAACCTATATCTTCATTTCTTTACTACGAGTCGAATATAAGCGAAGTTGAAGATGGTTTTGACTTTCCGTATCAAGAAATGCGGATAAATATTTCGGAAAGGAGTAGTGAGGCAATCCGTTCATTGTCGGGGAAGTACCCCGTTGGTTTTGTTCGATTCTATGAAGATAGTGCTTCTGTTACGTTAATGTGTCGGAGTGAACTTGTTTCTCGAATGGTCTCAACTTTGGGAATGGTTAAAGACAATGAAATTGAGTTTTTCTTAACGATCCCAGCATTACCAAGCACTCTCCCCAATGTTTACCCAGTGCTAAATTTTCAGTATAGGGTTCGTTCATCATCTCGAAAGACAAGTGCTTAACAAGCAATTAAGGTGACCGTTACACTCGGCGATTTAGGTATGAAGTTCGGTGTGTTTTGCTAGTTCAGTGTGGGGTCACCTTATTGCAGGCTTTAACCATAGGATAAGAGGCTCAACACTGGCCTTTTGCCCTACCTGATTTTATCCGAACGTCCGAAACTCACTAGGACGTCGCAACTCACAATTGCCCCATAGTTCCTTAGTGCCTTAGTGCCTTAGTGTGCACCCACTCAGCAACGGATAACACTGCTGAACATAATGAATTAGTTTTATGCGTATTGAAGGGCTAAAAGGTTCTCGTTAGTGGAAAAGGTTGTTTATCCAACCAACAAGAACCAATCATTACGCACTAATAGACTGTTAACTCAGAGATGTACTACTTTCATGGTTAGCTGTCTATTAAATATGAATAGAACAATTAGCTGATTAGACTACAGCTCATCATTCGATGCGTATGCAAGCTTTCCTGCAACATAGGTTGAATCGATATTTCTGTCATCGCCTAACATCATGAGCGCAAACAATCGATCTTCTAGACCGGTAGAGTGCTGAAAGCGTAGTTTCTGAAGATCCGTCGCAGCCCATTTTAACACAACAAAATCGGCTTCCTTACCTTGCGTAAAATTCCCAACTTTATCATCAATGCTTAAGGCTTTTGCACCGCCTAGCGTTGCTAAATAAAGACCTTTAAAGGCTGAAAGTTTCTTGCCCTGTAACTGCATGACTTTGTAGGCTTCATTCAGTGTCTCTAGTTGTGAAAAACTGGTGCCAGCTCCAACATCCGTGCCTAAACCAACACGTATATCGTTTTGCTCAGCTTTCTCCAAGTTGAAAAGTCCACTACCTAGAAACAAGTTAGAAGTCGGACAAAAAGCAATAACAGAATTTGTGTGTTTGAAAGTATTCCATTCTTGATCTGTCAAATGAATTGAATGAGCAAAAATGGATTTATTACCTGTCAAACCATAATGATCATAAACATCAAGATAACCTTCACGCTCTGGGTAGAGAGATTTTACCCATTCAATTTCATTTTTATTTTCTGATAAGTGGGTATGTACATATACATCAGGGAACTCTGACTTTAGTTTACCAGCCATTTCTAACTGTTCTTCTGTTGAAGTAGGAGCGAACCGGGGAGTAACCGCGTACAGTAAGCGACCATGATGGTGCCACTTTTCAATTAATGCTTTTGTATCTCTATAACTTGATTCTGCTGTATCAAGAAGATAGTCTGGGGCATTTCGATCCATCATGACCTTTCCTGCGATAAGTCGCATGTTTTTGTCATATGCTTCTTCAAATAAGGCATCAACCGATTCGGGATGAACAGTGCCAAAAACTAAAGCACTAGTCGTCCCATTTTTTAATAGTTCATTTATAAAAAACTTAGAAATTGTCTTGGCGCGATCTTTGTCCTGAAACTGTTTCTCCGTAGGAAATGTATATGTGTTAAGCCATTCTAGTAGCTGCTCTCCATATGCAGCGATCATTTGTGTTTGTGGATAATGAATATGAGTATCAATGAAACCAGGAACAATTAGTTCCCCTCGTTTATCTTTGATCTCATGATATTTACTAATGTCTGAATCGCTATAAGCTTTGAGGGTTTTGATATGACCGTCTTCAATAACCAATAATCCATCATCAACATACTCATATGAATTTTCAACATTCTCCGATTTAGTTGGATCGTTAAGAAAATGAAGAAAACTTGAGCGGATAACTGTTGTTTCTGCGGATACATGAGAAGAGAAAAGCGCGGTACAAAGCAAAACACTTGCTAAGGATTTTTTAAACATAAGTTGCTCCATTGAATATAAAAATAAACAATGGTTTTTGACTTGGAGGGCAAGTCCTTGTTAGGTGAATTTTGAATAACAACCGAAAACCATAAAAAGCATCGACGCTTTAAGCTATAATCATGCCAAAACCTATCCCTTTGTTATTTAAGGATAATTAAATCCATGTAAATTCATTATCCTTAAACGCTTGCCTCATAATTGTGCAATGCATTCAAAATAGGGCAAGTAAAAGTTACATCAATAATGCTTTCTTTATACACCTGCTCCACGATAAACTAGTTATTACGGCTAGCTCAGTTCTGCCCCAAAGTTTGTTTCGTCAAAAAGAACAGGATTGTTACTGGTTGAATTTTGACCAAGTATAACTAATCTGACATCCACGATTCAAAAAGTACGAAAAATGGGCATCATTGTGCTGTTCTTGTTTCAAGCGCACTCGCTGACTTTTGCCCTGTAAATCAAGTTCAAAGTGTCACAAACTTTCAAAACGATTTTGGGCCATTTAGGTATAGATTTCTTATTAAAACCGTTGCTAACGCTTTCTAGGTAACAGGAAGCCTGATTTTTGACAGCTAACTTACGGATTTACCATAGTAGGAATTAACCGCACCAACGTTATAGATTTTAATTTTAAATCCGATATCATACTCAATGATAAATTTCCGTATGTGACAAGTCTTCTATAAGGTTTATGGATATGAAAAAAGTAATTTTATTAGCGGTATGTGCGATGGTTTCTATTGCCGCCGCTGTCAGCATGACATCAACCTATTTTATATCAAGTGAGAAGATAGACGGTATCATTCTGGAAGATTCTCAAGTCCAAGCTGAGTTCTTGGCGATGAATGCAAGCTACATATTAGAGAACTCTGAAACACCGTTAGATGAGCTTCAAACATTCGTTAGCAAGTTGTCGCAACGCTCAGCTATCGCTTATGCCATTGTGATTGACCGTAATGTCCAAGCCGTTGCACATAGTGACCCTCAGAAACGTAATAAAATTTACAAAGATGATTACACCATTAAAGGTGCAACGAAAGGAGTTATCCAGTACAGCCGTTGGTATGCAGAGGTTCAAGGGTATTGGGTCTTTGATATCATGGCTCCAATTTATGTTAATGGTGAACTGTACGGTACGTTTGATATTGGTATCCCAATTACTCAAGTTGACAAAGCCACAAATGGTATTGTTATCGCTCAATTAGTAGCAATGTTGGGTGTGTTTGGTATTTGTATTATTACGTTTGTTCTTTTAATCGATAAATTAATGAAACCTTTGTTTGTACTGAAAGATGCATTGCAAGATGTTGCTCAGGGTGATGGCGATTTAACCGCGCGATTACCAGTAAAAGGCAAAGATGAAATCTCCCAGATTTCATCAGCGTTTAATGTTTTTGTTGAAAAAATCCATGAAACTATCTCTCAAGTAGCTAATACAGGGGTTGAGTTAAATAACTCTGCCTTATCATTACGTGAACAATCGAAGACGGCTTTGGAGAGAGGTGAAAACCAAAACGAACAAACGTTATTAGTTGTTACTTCGATGAATGAGATGGTAGCAACTGTGAACGAAGTTGCTTCCAATGCCGCATCCGCTGCCGACTCAGCAAACACAGCGACCGAGGAAAGCCAAAATGGCTATGATATTTTAGAAAAAGCAACAAATTCAATTACATCTCTTGAAGATGAAATGAGTCGTACCTTTAAAATTATCGGTAGTCTTGCTGATAAGACGGATTCAATAGGTTCTATTTTAGATGTAATTCGTGGGATCTCAGAGCAAACGAACTTACTGGCCTTAAATGCAGCCATTGAAGCAGCACGTGCTGGGGAGGCTGGTCGGGGCTTTGCTGTTGTCGCTGATGAAGTCCGTAATTTGGCGACAAAAACGAGTCAGTCTACAGATGAGATTGATACAATGATCCAACAATTGCAAACTGAAGCGAAAAACGCAGTTCAATCGATGGAGCAAGGTGAAGTTCTGATCAAAAACGGTGCATCAGAGGCTCGACTTGCTCAACAGGCTTTAGACGTTATTGCAAAACAGGTTAGAGATATTTGGGATAAAAATACTCAAGTAGCAACGGCAACAGAGCAACAATCAACGGTTGCTAATGAGATTAATATTAGCCTAGATGCTGTAAATCACTCTGTAAACCTTGGCTTAACAGCGAGTAAAGAACTGGAGTTATCGAGCAAACAGCTAGCAGACTCATCACAAGCGCTTGAGCGTTATGTTGGAGAGTTTAAGCTATAAAGTCGCATTACGAACATTTTATTGTTTAGAGACCGAATGACGAATCCAGTTCGATTGAAC
>NZ_JATABG010000222.1:0-5901 GCF_036533755.1 Vibrio sp. M260118
GGAACAAGACTTTCCAAACGTTACAACGCTTATCAGCTACGGCAGTGCTCAAGCAAACTCTCTGTACTCTTTATCTGCATTAGCCGCGATTAAAGGCTGGCGCCTGGAGTTCTATGTTGACCATATTCCACAATGGCTAGTCAACAAACCGCTCGGTAACTATCGTGGCGCACTCGAACTTGGTGCGAAGGTAATACCAACCAGTCACTCTCGTTTGCATCCCAAAGAGTACATAAAGCAAGTTCGCCAACCTGATAGCTCATGTTTGTATATTCCTGAAGGAGGAAGGTCAACAATTGCACGCCAAGGCGTTGAACAGCTAGCAAGGGAGATATTGTCTTGGTCACGATACGAACCTCAGCATCAGTTTGTGGTTGCCCTACCCGCCGGAACTGGCGCGACAGCACTTTATCTTCACAATTACCTTAAGCCACACTCCATCCCGGTGTTAACTTGTCCGTGTGTTGGAGGAAAAGAGTACTTAATCAAACAGTTTGAAGAGCTTGGAGAGAACGAATTCCCGCAAATCCTAGAGTTAGACACAAAGCACCATTTTGGCAAACTTTACGAACAGGACTATCGAACCTGGAAGAAGCTATTGGAAGAGACCGACATCGAGTTCGATCTTCTGTACGACCCTATGATGTGGCAATGTCTACAATCATGGTATAAGGATAACCAAGACAAAAGCATAATTTATGTTCATCAAGGTGGCTTGCTTGGCAATGAAAGTATGCTTCCTCGCTACGAGCGTAAGTATGGTCACTACTTCGGAGAAAACAGATGAAGTTATACATTGCTAGCCTAATCGCTTTGCTCTCTCTACCTGTTATGGCAAATACGACGTCGCTACCTGCTAAGCCCGTTATCGGTATTAACGCCAGCGAAGTAGGCAAACGAGTTTGTTATTACCAAGACCAAGCCTATTCGAATGGTGCCATCATCCAAATCGACGAGTACTACATGATCTGCTCGGCAGCCAATACTTATGAAAAAAACGGCGTATTAAAATGGAACCGGTTAGATGACTTCCAAGCCGAAAAAGCAACTCAGCAACCGCAGAGTGAAAAACCGAAAAAAAGATACTCGGTCAATTAAACCAATTTTGCCATAGACATGATGGAAACCTTCCAATGACTCCAATCACGACTCGCCTGACGAAAGGTGACGACCTTAAACAGTGTATTCAACAACTTGTCACAGAATATAAAATCGGCGCAGGAAGTATCGCCTCTTGTGTCGGTTGTCTTAGTCATTTGCGTATTCGCTTAGCTGGTGCCACTAACACATTGACGCTAAATGAGCCCGTCGAGATCGTATCAATCATGGGGACACTAACGCCACTGCATCAGCATATTCATATTTCCGTCGCTAAACAGAATGGCGAAGTAATAGGCGGTCATCTGCTTGAAGGCAGCTTGATTGATACCACAGGTGAACTCATTCTTCACCAATACCCGAACCTCAGTTTTACAAGAGAGCAGGACCCGGGAACTGGATTCACTGAATTAGTAATAAATCAAACACTTGATAAATAGACCACACCACAAGCATTCTCATCACTTATAACATCTTCAACACTCGATTTGATTTTGCCCGCATTCTCCAAATTTAATCTTCAAAATTTGTGATCTTACGCACCTTATGGATATGCAACAAAATGTATTTATCCTATTTTTCACGCCTAGCAATCCGCTCTACCCCTTAAGTGATAGGATAAGAACGAACACAACAATAAACGAAATAATTATAATAGGTTAGATATGAAATTAAGTAATCTCACTATCAAATCAAAGCTTACGTCAATTGTTATAATGTCAGTGGTATTCATCGCAATGACTTGCGCCTATAACCTAATAGAGCAACGCAGCTCTTCGATGAAGGAGCGTGAAGATAAGCTTAAATCTCAAGTACAAAACACCATTAGTCTAGTTCAGTATTTCTACGATCAACGACAACTACTTGGCGAAGAACAAGCCAAGCAACAAGCATTGGCCGCACTCAGTGCTCTACGCTATGACAACAACAACTACTTTTGGGTCTTAAACCAAGCACTGCAGGTGGTCCAACACCCGCTCAAACCAGAGCTTAATGGAAAATCTGCTCAGAACTTCAAAGATGGTGCCGGTAAATACCACTGGCGCGAAATGGTGACAATTTCTAAGACTCCACAACAAAATGGATTTCTCGAATATCAGTGGAAGAGCCCGCAAGGCGATCTCAAAGACAAAATCTCTTACGTGCAACTGTTTCCCGAGTGGCAATGGATCATAGGATCCGGTGTTTTGGTCTCTGACATTCAAGATGCGTTTTTTGCATTGGCTGCGAAAGAGGCAGCGGTTTCTCTCGTTTTATCGATCATTCTCTTTGCTCTGGGTTACACCATTTCTAACAACATCATTACTCCGCTAGAAAGGCTCACCGATCACACACATGCCATCGCTGATGGTGACCTAACAGTACGTATGAATATGTCGAGAAAAGACGAGCTCGGTGACATGAGCAACCAAATCGACAAAATGATGGACAAGCTGCAATCAACTTTGCGCACAGCCAATGAATCAGCCGTATATTCAAGTACGATGGCGAGTCAAATTGCCCAAGCAAGTGAAGAAGCGGCCACCAGTGTCAATGCTCAGCACTCTCAACTTGAGATGCTATCAACCGCAATGACTGAAATGACGAGCACCATAGCAGATGTGGCATCAAACGCAGAAAACACGGCAACAAGCACCAACAAAGTGGTTGAGCACGCACATCACAACGACGAAGCCATGAAGAAAACATCTAACTCTATTGCGCATGTTTCTGACAATATTGCTACCGCCAACAGCCTAGTTGGCGATCTACAAGCCGGGGTCAAAGAGATCAGTAATGTGCTAAGCGTTATTCGTGATGTATCAGAGCAAACCAATTTACTTGCACTTAATGCTGCTATTGAAGCAGCGCGCGCCGGTGAGCAAGGTCGAGGTTTCGCAGTGGTCGCGGACGAAGTACGCAATCTAGCCAGCCGCACCCAAAACTCGACCAACGAAGTGCAGCAAACTATCGAGAAACTGACGCAACAGGCGAGCCAAACCTTTGAGGCAATGCAAACCAGTAACGAACAAGTCGAAGAGAGTGTCGCGGCTTCAGAAGATACCCGCAAGCAACTCGATTTGATCGTCGATGAGATGCAAAACGCGAATGACATGGTGACACAAATTGCTTCCGCATCTGAACAGCAAAGTACCGTAGCTGCGGAGATGAATGAAAGTGTCACTGGCATCCATTTGGCCGCCAATGAAGTTCTGCAAGCCTCTCAATCTCTCGCAGAAGATAGTCAACGTATGGCTAACACCGCTGAAGAGCTCACAGCTCAACTGAAATATTTCAAAGTTTAGCCCCATACATCCAAACGAATAAAACCCGCGAATGCGGGTTTTATTTTTACGTCAATTAGCAAGCCAAAAGTGAATTATTGTTTTGGTAAGACCTGCACTGACTTTAAGTTAGAGTCAAAGTCAAAATGGGCACATACCTTTATATTATCTTTCTCAAACACAACATCATCAAAATCGGTCATAACGATCTTAAAACCATGCCGGGCGAACAGTGTCGTCACAGTAGTTCTTTTGCTGCTTTCAATCGCAGACTTAAACAGTGTTTCCATTATCGTTTACCTTTCCTTGGGGAGGAGCCCTTAAGATAGTCAACTAAAAATATGATATCAATCGCATATTTAATTGAAAATTGTGATGTTTATGAAAGGACTTATTTATTCATTTATGCAGGTTATTTAGGGCTCAACATATGTAAATCACAACAATACAAACATGGCTATTTTGTGACCACCAACCCATTACTTTAACTCGCGATCTATCAATACATTTCTTGGTTATCACAAATATTTACTATTTACTGCTTCGCTATAGTTACAGGTTAATAGGCTATTATAATTAGCCAAAATTAATATTGGGGAACATCGGGTAATTATCAGTAAGAAGGTTATCGAGAACGACTGTGAAAAGGCACAACCAATATTTCATCTTGGTTGTGCCAACATGCATACATCACTACTTAATCTGAGTATATGAATACGAGTTCTTTATATTAATATTGAAATATTTTCCTTTTGAAGACGCAGATATAAATCCATCCCAAACTGTTTCTGGGACACCTGTATACCGATACACGCTATCATCAGAAAACTGAACATCGAGTAACTGGCTAATAGATGAATACCCTACACTATTGATAGCTGAGCTGCTTACTGGTTGTTGCTCATATATTGGTGGTGGGATTAAGTTACTCGCAATACGCTTCATATGATTCGCAATCAGATTCGCTTGTCCCGAAGGGAGCAAATATGAAGGTAATAGACCATGGCCCGTTATGTCTTTGAAACTAAAATATGCATCATAGTTTGATGGTACCGCGCCAATATATTCTCTAACGGCAGCCATTATAAAATCAGTATCATTAGTAATGTGACCAACTAATTCTGGTCTTGCGGAGCCTATGGAACCCCCTACTTGACTTGTTGGAACTGCAATTCCCATATAAGAAAGCATAGGATATGTAGAAAGCTGATTTCCATCATCAAAACGATACTTATTGTACAAGTTCTCCAATAGACCATTGGAATAAAAGTTACCTTGAGAGTGACCAACCAGTATTACTCGCTTACATTTATCAAGGTTCGATGACAATCGTCGTTCTGCAGTGCGATAATCTCCATCCCCAGTGATAAGGTAAGCATCCAATTCACTAAATATACCGTTAATCAACGTTTTAGTTTCTTCGTCACTCAAGCCAGTATAAAAACTGAAAGTACCATTAATAAGCATTTTGAGCACTTTCCTTTGTTCTGGAGTAGCTTCTTCATACTTTTGCTTTGCTACCTGCTCTATCTGTTTAGTTAAATCTTCAGAACTGTTGTAACTGCCATCAACGATTGGAGACATTTCAAATTCATTGGTCAAGTGCTTCTTCTGGTAAGTTATAAGGTGAGCTTTGTTTGCACCGAATTGCTGATATGTTGTAAACATTCCATTTACGTAGAACAATTGAACCTCATCAACTTGAGGGCCACAACTTGAAGCATGTGCAGTATTAATAGACAGAATTACACCAATAACAGGGGTTAATATCCTTTTCATTTTGAAACCCCTTCTAAAAACTTATCACAATTAATTTCAGTCACTACTGGTTCATTCCCTTGTAACGATTTATAGAGCTTGGTAGATGCTTCTCTGTTCGCAATCGCACGGTCTAAGGTGTCAAAGTACAAATCAATTGGATTTAAAAATTCTGGGTTTTCCGTCTTATAGACATCAATACAGTATTGTAGAGCAATACCATTCGTTGCCATTAATTGTGCATCTTCAACGGTGATTTCAATATCATTTTCACTAAACTCTAGTAGTTTTCCAAACTCCCTACCTGCTTGAGTTGCTAACGCAATTTCTTTCGATTCGATGTATTTTTCCTCAATGGTCACGGCATAATCATCTCGTAAGCCATCTCCATCATTGTCTTCACCAATGATGTTTGTATCATCTGGTTCAGGGGTTGGTGTAGGCTTTACTATCGAATTGATATCTAAGCGTTGCCACTCTACAGAGGTGCTAGGAATTTCATTAGTATTCCACCATTTAGCAATGTAGAAACCTGTATTGTATTCGACTACATCACCACCATTATAAGTAGTGGATTGTTTCCAATCTTCAATTGAGTCGGTATCAATGGTAATCCAACCATCCCATGAAATTTGATTGTCAACAGGCTCTGTACCTTGAGTCCAGTAAGAGGAGATATAAGTAATACCCTTCCATTTGACAATATCACCAGATTCATAAACTGTATTCTTATCCCACTCATTTGCTGAGTAAGCAAACGTGGGTATGAAAACAATCGCAA
>NZ_JATABG010000223.1:0-5901 GCF_036533755.1 Vibrio sp. M260118
CTCTTATATAAGAGAGATGAAAATGGAAGAAATAGACCTTTGCAAGGCATCTTAGCAATGGACTGTCAAAAGTTTGTCTTTTTCCTTTTTGAGGTGCATATCCGTGGAATATGCACTGGTTTAAATATTTCACATTGGTAATTTAAACGTTAATTGTTGCAGGGACTTATGATCATACGTCGCATCCCAGCGCTTTTGCTTGCGCTAAGCCCTCTTTGGGTTTCGACTTCGATTTTTGCAGAAGAAAATATACAGGCCGATCCTGTTGCTGAAATCGAGAGTAAATTAGAAAATAAAGAAGCGGAAATGGGCACTATGGCCAAAGAGTTTGACTCTGAAGCTGAACGTCTCCAACAACTTCAAAACGAGCAAAGTAAGCTTAAACGCAGCGAGCAGGAGCTCAACGCGAAGCGTAACCGCACCAAGTCAGCTTTGGACAAACAGTATAACCGCCTTTTGGATGATCCAGATATTGACTTAGTTTCTTTTCAAAAAGCTTATCAAGATGCTTGGTCTGAGGTGAAAGCGAATCAATCGTCATTACTTGAGAATCAACAAGCGATCACTGAAAGTGAAATGCGCTTGTCACAAGTTAAGCAAAAACAAGCACGTTTGAACTCTGAGCTTTCTTACCTTCAAGAGCAAAAAGTGGAAGCACGCGTTAAGCGTATCGCCGCTGAACTTCGTGAAAGTGACGTTCTTGAAACGAGTTACAAGACTACCTGTTCATCAACCATGACATTGGGTGAATGTACTAGCCAAGGGCACTACCTGACTAAGCAACGTGCTGTTAAAGCATTTAAGTCGAAGTTAATGGACCGCCTAACTGAATCGAACATCGCAAAACAAAACGCGAAAGGTGTTCAGTTAAATGTGCACGTACAAGAGAGCCAAATTGTTAGCTCTGGTTTTGAAGGCAACAACAGCTACTTCACTAAAATGCAGGCACAGCTTCAAGCTCGCCCAGAAGCACTCGCTGCTTGTAAATTGCTTAATGTTTCTTCTCGCTACTGTCTAAAAGGTGAGCAAGAAGAGAAAGCGAAGAAGAGCGACAAAAACTGGGTTAACGTAACTGTTCGCTCAGACCAATATGACGACTCAGTAGTTATTAATGGTATCAACTACGGCAGCACACCTGTTGAAGTTGTACTGCCTCGAGGTAAACACCAAGTTACTGTGTCGAAGAACGGTTTTGAAACGTACAATCGTGAAATCTCTGTGAACAGCAATGACACAGTGTGGGTTAAACTGCGTCCGAGTGGCTAGTAATTGAAACTCATACAAGATTCACAAGATTAAGCTAAAAACGCCATTTTGATCCTAAGTTATGAACTGATAACTTAAGAACAAGTGGCGTTTTCGTTTAGAATAAACCGATTAACCAATGATTAGATGTAGAAGAAAGACAATGCGTCCAGGTTTACCAGCACTTTTATTAGCATTATCGCCGTGTTTGGTTTTGTCTCCTGCTTTAGCAGAGAGCGCTCCACAAACGTTGGTACAGATTGACGACCAACTGTTTACGAAGCATGGTGAGTTAAAAGCTGCGCAACAAGCTAAAGAACAGCAGCAACAACTGCTCAATAGCAAGCAATCTGAGTTGGACTCGCTTGAAACGACGGCAAAATCACTTGATAAGTCGTTTGCTAAAGCCAAAAGCCAGCTAGAGAACGCGTACCAACGAATGATTGACGACCCGAATGTCGATCTTGCTGCATCGCAAAAAGCTTACCAAGACGCTTGGTCGGCTGTAAAACAGAACCAAAAATCTCGTCTAGAAGCAGAGCAAGAAGTCGTGGAAGCACGAACCGTGCTGACAACTCGCCAAGCTGAGCTAGAAGCCGTAGAGCAAGAGATCGCGGGTCTAGATGAGAGTAAAGTCCGTGCTCGAGTAGAACAGCTTCGTACTGAAATCAAACAGCCTCAAACCCTTGCGATCAGCTTTACTAACCGATGCCAGGCCTCTCTAACTCTTGCTCAGTGTGATCAACAAACACGAGAGTTAGCGCTACAAAAGGCAGTTAAGAAGTTCCGTGCAGGCCTTGCTGAGCAAACAAGTGAAAGCGCACTTGTTAAGCGCAACATTAATGATACTGCGCTGAACATTCACGTACTTCGTCATAATACGAAGCAAGCTGGCTTCTATGACGGTACTCGCTACCGCACCATTATGGACGTAGAGTTAGAAGCCCGCCCGAAAGCTAAAGCGGCTTGTGACTTGCTTCAAGTAGATACTCGATACTGTTTTGCTCCAGGTACAAACCGCGAACTGCAGATGCAAGCGGATCAAGAGATGGCTTGGGTAACCCTGTCAGTGCGTTCAAACCAGTTCAATGATGGCGTCTACATCGACGGCGTCTCGTATGGCAGTACCCCTGTCGAGATCATGCTACCAATTGGTCTTCATGAGGTGACGGTTCAAAAAGAAGGTTACAAAGCGTTTAGCCAACAAGTATCCATTAAATCGGATACCGCAATTCGCGCAGTACTAAAAGAGAAGGCTAACCCTCTATATGCAGGGAGCAAGTTCGCTGACGGTATGGAGAGTAGTGGCCAAGCTCCTGAAATGATTGCTATTTTACAAGGTAAATACTTCACAGGTGAAAACGCATCAAAACAGGTCTTCCTTGATCATGCTTACGGGATTGGTGCTACGCCAGTAACAGTGAGTCAGTTCGCTACTTTTGTTGAGCATACTAATTATCAAACCGATGCTGAGCTTAAAAATACTTGTACAGCGTTAGTCGGTGGCGAAGTAACACCTGTATCAAACGCGAGTTGGCGTGATCCTGGTTTCAGGCAATACCCTAACTCTCCCGTCGTTTGTGTTAGCCAGAATGACGCAAAATCTTACGCAAACTGGCTAAGAAAGCAGACCGGAGCCTCTTACCGCCTACCTACCGAAGAAGAGTGGGAAGTCGCAGCTCGCGCTGGTAGCCAAGACAAGTACTGGTGGGGCGATAAGTTTGCCTCAGGTGAAGCCAACACCGGTTGGAGCGGTACACCATGGTCAAACGTGAGTACTTCCCCTGTCAGCGCATTTAAGCCAAATAATCTTGGCCTATATGATGTAGTAGGTAACGTTTGGCAGTGGACGAGCAGTCCGAAAGGCATTGCCAAAGGTGGCGCTTGGAACTTCTCTCCTGAAATGGCTGCTTCCGATAAACAGCTGTTCCTATCTACCTTTGAAGCGGCGAACTATCTAGGTTTCCGAGTCGTTAGGGACATCAATTAGAAACCAAGTTTCCCTTACACTAAAACGCCGCTTTAAGCGGCGTTTCAGTATCTATCAAAATAGTCGATGGTCAGCAACTGATTCTAACCGCTCTTACTAAGGTGCGAGTCGGTCTACGATCCAGCTGTCATGATCTTTCGAGAACAAGAATCGGTCGTGAAGCCTATGCTCTCCACCTTGCCAAAACTCAATGCTTTCCGGTTTAATACGGTACCCCCCCCAAAAGCTTGGCACAGGGATTTCACCCGCAGCAAACTTTTGCTTCAGTTCCAAGAACTTACCTTCTAGCACACCACGTGCGGAAATTCGGCTACTCTGTTTGCTGGCAATCGCAGCAATTTGGCTCGATTTAGGTCGGGAAGAGAAGTATTTCATATTCTCCACCGCAGACAGTTTTTCTGCCACTCCGGTAATATGAACTTGTCGCTCAATTGGGTGCCAAGGGAAGTGCAGGCTCACTCGGGCATTGTTCTCGATCTGCTTAGATTTGCGGCTACCTAAGTTGGTATAAAAGACAAAGCCTTGATCATCGACACTCTTTAATAAAACGATACGTTGAAAGGGCTGACCACGTTCATCAACCGTCGCGACAGTCATTGCTGTTGGGTCGGTTAGTTTTGCATCAATAGCTTGTTTTAGCCACACATCAAACTGATTGATCGGGTTTGGCAGCAGATCTTTTCTACGTAATCCACCTTTCGTGTACTCGCGACGAATCTCATCAAGTTCCATCTTTTCTCCTCAGCGAAATTTTTAAATCGATTGTGCGCTCTTAATAAGAAGAACTCAAGCCCAACTGACCGGATAGCGCTAAACTCTATATAAATGTGAGGATATAACAGGGCCAACCTATTCAACTACGATAAATATGACAGCAAATCCTTAACATTTTCTGCGATGAGTAATAAAATCAATAGAATAACCACATTCAAGGTCAGTTGACCTTATAAGGAACACCCATGAGTAAGAGTAGTTATAACAAACTTACTCCAAACGAGCTGGACTACGTCGACGACAAAACGGCCGCGCTATTGCTCAATACACCAAGTAGCGCCCGTATCATGCTGTGGGTAATGGTACTGTTTTTTATTCTTGCCGCTCTATGGGCCTCTTGGGCCGAAATAGATAAAGTTACCGCAGGCCAAGGTAAAGTCGTGCCTTCGTCCCAGATACAAGTTGTTCAAAACCTCGAAGGCGGGTTAGTGAAAGAGATACTTGTACGTGAAGGACAAAAGGTAGAAAAAGGCCAGCAGCTTCTCCTGATTGACGATACCCGTTTCCGTTCAGACTACCGAGAGCGTGAGCAACAAGTGGCTAACCTGACTGCGAGTGTATTGCAACTATCAGCATCTATCACCAGTGTCGAAATCCAAGAAGACTTCGATGAAAACAACTGGATTGATAGTGTACGGCTCAATTTCAACAAGCTCGCTTTTCCACCAATTTTGGAAGAGGTACAGCCTGATCTTGTTGCTCGCCAACGTGCTGAATACCGTCAAGACCTCAACGAACTTCGTAACCAAATCTCTTTGCTTGACCAGCAAGTGAAACAGAAACAGCAAGACCTCGTCGAGATTCAAGCTAGGGTAAGAAACTTGCGCGAAAGCTACCGCTTTGCCAATAAAGAGCTAGAAATCACCAAACCACTAGCGGAAGAAGGTGTCGTTCCACGCATTGAATTGCTTAAACTACAGCGCCAAGTGAACGATACTCGTAGAGAAATGACCTCCAGCGAACTAAAGGTCCCTGTACTTCAATCAGCAATTCGTGAAGCTATGCTTAGCCGTATCGACGCTGCGCAAAAGTTTCGTTCTGAGCAACAAGAGAAGCTAAACCAAGCACAGGACAAGCTCTCTTCATTAACAGAGTCAACCATTGGTTTGGAAGACCGTGTAAATCGTACGGTAGTGACCTCTCCGGTCACAGGCACAGTTAAAACACTCAACGTAAATACGGTCGGTGGTGTCATCCAACCCGGTATGGATATTGTTGAAATAGTACCAAGTGAAGACACCTTATTAGTAGAAGCGAAAATTGCGCCGCAAGATATCGCCTTTTTACGCCCCGACCTACATACCATCGTAAAATTCAGTGCCTATGACTTTACTAAATATGGTGGTTTAGAGGGCACCCTTGAGCATATTAGTGCAGACACCACCACTGATGAAGAAGGAAACAGCTACTACCTAGTACGAGTCCGAACGAAAGAGACGAGTCTCGACAAAGACAACTCGCTGCCAATCATTCCAGGAATGACAGCCTCGGTGGACATTATCACAGGTAAACGCACCATCCTTGAGTATCTAATGAAACCAATTCTTAGTGCACAAAACAACGCCCTAAAGGAATAGTCACCATGATCAACAACCTATCAGGGACGGCGATTTGAACCTTCGCTATTTCGCTAACGGCCTCGTCACACTAATCGTGGTGTTGCTAGCAACGACCGCTTCGTTTGCTCTCAATACTCAAGAGCAACGTTGGGTTGATGCGGTGCGGCAGACCTATGGTGACCGAGCAGCCAAGCGTGTAGAGACTTGGCGCCGAGAAATGGCTGTTTACAAAACTCTGCCTGAACGGGAGAAGCTGACTAAGGTTAATGCCTTTTTCAATCAGCTCAATTTTGTCAACGACATTCATTTGTGGGGTAAAAATGACTACTGGGC
>NZ_JATABG010000224.1:0-5891 GCF_036533755.1 Vibrio sp. M260118
ATACTCTCCCTGCCCTAACCGTTCTCTCTGACAACGTAACGATCGTAGAAATTGACCAAGTAAAAGTCATTCGTGTCATTCATGAAAAAGCAACCGCTGGTATTGCTTTAAACGGTGGGCATGTCATTTCATTCAAGCCGCAAGGTCAAGAAGACCTAATTTGGATGAGCGAACAAGCAATCTTTGATGGAAAAGCAGCACTTCGTGGCGGTATTCCTGTCTGCTGGCCTTGGTTTGGTCGCATTGCTGCCCCTGCACACGGCTTTGCGCGTACTAGCGAGTGGACGCTACTTGAACATCGTGAGAACGAAAAAGGTGTCATCATTGAACTTGGCCTACTACCTAACGAGCAAACGCTGGCTGTTTGGCCACATCAGTTCCAAGCTCACCTGTTGGTTGAAATTGGGGATGAGCTAAAAGTGACATTGGATGTGACCAACACAGATGAGCAGCCTTGGACCTTCAGCGGTGCACTTCATACTTACCTAAACGTAACTGATATTCACACCACTAAAACAACAGGTATGGGCGCTGAGTATATCGATAGCCTCCTAGATGAAAAAGTTTGCCAAGGTGGTAAAGAACTCGTCCTGACTGATACCATCGACCGCGTGTACACCAAGCCAGAAGCGGTTATCAATGTTGCTGACGGTACCCGTACAATCAGCGTTGAAAACCAAGGTCATAACTCAGCAGTGCTTTGGAACCCGTGGGCGGAAGGCGCTAAAGGTATGGCTGATATGCAGGATGATGGTTACAAAACCATGCTATGCGTTGAGTCAACACTGCACGCACCATCTATTGAAGCTGGTAAAACCTTGCAACCAGGCGAGAGCCACCAGCTAATCACAACAATTTTTGCCGAGTAGACTTTTCTCTCAATAAAACACATAGGCGGCACTTTGGTGCTGCCTTTTTTGTTTGCGAAATCGCTAGCTCGCTAGTGTGGCTTTGCACTTCCTGATAAACTCCGCCTTGTTAGTTTCCACATGAGCCTGTTATGTCTTACACCTGCCCTCTTTGCCACCAGAGCCTGTCGCTTTCTGAGCGCACGTACCGCTGCCAGAACAACCACTCTTTTGATTTAGCGAAAGAGGGGTACATCAATCTGATGCCCGTTCAACACAAGCGTTCAAAAGATCCTGGTGATAACAAAGAGATGATGCAGGCTCGTCGTCGCTTCCTGGAAAAAGACTACTACCAAGCGTTAAAGCAACATGTTGCCAAGCTATGCAGTGAAACTCTACGTGACACTCAGCACCGCCTGCTAGATATCGGCTGTGGAGAAGGCTACTACACCACTGAAGTAGCGGCTTCTCTAAACAATCAGTACGCTGATGCGAAAACTTTTGGTCTAGATATTTCCAAGGTCGCTATTCGTTACGCAGCTAAAAGGTATCCGAACTGCCATTTTTCGGTCGCATCGAGCCATCGACTACCCTTTGACGAAAAAAGTCTCGATGCTGTTTTACGTATCTACGCACCATGCAAGGCCGAAGAGTTAGGCAGAGTTGTTGCCGACCAAGGTGTTGTAATTACAGTAACACCTGCGGCTCGCCACCTCTACCAACTGCGTGACGAGATCTACCCAGATGTCAGACTTCATAGCGAAGAAGCAGAACAGATCGAAGGTTTCGTGCTAGAAAAACAAGAGAAGCTCTCCTACGTGATGGAGCTTCGCGATGGTGATGCCCATGATCTGCTACAGATGACGCCTTTCGCCTGGAAAGCCAGTGATGAGCTTCGCGAGCGACTAAAGTCCGCTACACTATTTGAATGCGAGGCAGACTTTATGATTCGTGTTTATCGTAAAGAAGTCAGTTAAGGATAATAATTCTCATTTTAATTGAATTCCAATCTCGCCTCCATTACTATTGTCGGCCAATCTAATGGAGGCTATTTATGTTTCGGCGTTTTGTCACTTCTCTTAGCGTTATCGCGCTTTCTGCTTGCTCTGCCACCTCTAACACACCACAGCAGCAATCTATCACCAGTTACTACGACTATCAGCTCTATTCTCCAGAGCAACAAGCTATATCACTCTTCTCTCTTCCAAATGAGATAAAACAGGCTGACGTCATTCTAGTTGGAGAATGGCATACACATGCCGGTATTCACCACTTCCAAACAGAATTGTTGAAGCAACGCCTTAACGATACCAAGGAAATCGCCCTGTCTATGGAGCAATTTTCCAGAGACAAACAATCTACCCTTGACGCCTACTTAGCAGGAGAGATAGGTGAGCAAGTCCTTATTTCTCAAGGTAACGCCTGGCCTAACTACGAAAGCGACTATCGCCCATTGGTTGAACTAGCCAAAGCCAATCAGCTCGATGTCATCGCGGCGAATGCACCTAAGTCATTTGTTCGTTGTATTGGACGCCAAGGCTTAAGCTATCTAGATAAACTCAATGCGAATGAACGACAGCAGCTCGCAGCCAACATAGATACCACTACCAGTCCATACAAAGAAAAGTTCATGGCTTCCATGCATCATGGAAAACCTGAGCAAACAGAGCGACAGTATGCTGCACAAATCACTTGGGATGAGACAATGGCAGAGAGCATAGTCAACTACCTTGAACGTCACCCCAACAAGCAAATTATCCATGTCGCAGGGAAGTTTCATACTGAGCAAGGGCTGGGAACCAAGGCTTCTCTATTAAAGCGTAACCCCAACCTGAGCGTGGTGGTCATTACCCCAACGGGTGCACCACTAGAAACCGTCGAGAATGGAGAAGACTATTTACTAGAGGTGCTCGCTCCACCTGTGCGCTATGTTCAGAAAGAGAATCGCATGGCCGCATACCATAACCTTGCAAAGCGTAACGACGACCTCACCTGCAAGTAGGCGCGTTTATTGCTCTTGTTACACTACAAAGCCTTTGAACACGATAGCTTCAAAGGCTTACAAAAACAGGCATGATTTATGCTTTGTTAGTTCAGATTCATTTATCAAATAAAACCCACAAGTTTTTAACTAAGTGGTCGATATAGTGTCTGAGGAAGATGTAAGGAGAGCATTATGACACCAGTAGGAATGGAGACGGCTAAGCTGTCGCCAACCCAGCAGGTAAAGCCTCAAGCAGCGGCTCCCGATTCGAATGCGGGTCAAGCCCCACTTAAGGTTGAACAGAATAAAGTCACGCTTTCTGATGAGGGAAAGGCGTTACTTGCCGCGCTACAAGAAATTGAAAAAGATAGCAAAGCAGCACAAACAGGCAATAAAACCGTCGGCGATAAAGTAGAGTCTTTCGCTCACGGTGCTTTAGGTATGGATCACCCAGATAAGATCAAAGAGGAAGAAGACGGTTCCTACTCTGCGGGGCAATACCTTTCCGCAGCGGCAACCATCGGCGGCATTTTATTAGCCATACTTTAGCGTTTTAAATAATCAAAACGCATTTATAACTTTTCTCCTCACGACAAAGGAGCCATTTGTCGTCAAGGCTCTGGCCATCCATTTGTGGCTGTTTACCTATACTCCTCTTATCCTCAGATATAACAAAGTTCACCATTAAGTGAACTTTGTTAAGCACAGTCAAACTAGTACTGACATTGTTCGAAACCACGACTGATCGGCCAACTCAATCGCATCAGCAAGATATACCTGACCAACAAAGCTGACGGTTATTTGATTTCAGTTTGTTGCGACTGATTAACCATATGTAAATGCACATCTTGCTGAGGGAAAGGAATCGAGATGCCTTCTCGATCAAACCTCAATTTCACCTCTTTGGTCACATCCCAATAGACATCCCAGTAATCATCGGTCTTCACCCAGGGGCGAACAATAAAGTCGACCGAAGAGGTATTTAAAGTATGTACGCGGATATTTGGCTCTGGAATACGCAATACTGCAGGATGTTCAGTAATGATATCAGTCAAAATAGCTTCGGCTTTAAGCAGATCATCGTTATAGCCAATGCCAAATACCATATCGACACGTCTCACTCGTTCATGCGTCACATTCTTAATGACGTCACCCCATATTTTACCATTCGGGATAATAATAATTTGGTTATCAAAAGTCTTGATCGTAGTGTTGACCAAGCTCATATGACTCACTTTGCCATCCACACCACCAGCGAAAACGAAATCACCCACATCAAACGGTTTGTAGATTAATAGCATCATACCTGCGGCGAAGTTCGAAAGTGTATCTTGCAAGGCAAAACCGACAATAACACCGGCAATACCAAAACCTGTCAGTACCGGGGCTAAGTTAAGACCGATCTGTGACAAGCCGACTAGAATACCTATCACCCATACCGCATTGCCCGACATGCCAATAAAAAAGTCCTGCATCAGCTGAGACAACTTAAGATTTTTCGACACCACTGCTTTACTAGTGATCTTACGCACCAACTTAGCAATAACACTAGTGGCAAAAATAATCAGGCCAAAGATAAACAGCTGGAATAAATGCTGAGGCGCGTTATTCGCCACCCAATCCCAGATTTTAGCCGACCAATGAGACATAATCGTTATAACAACACGGCCATCAAGTAAATCTTGAGTGATACTGCCTGTCACCTCGAAGTTAAGACGCTTGTACTCCGAAGTATCAATACCGACTTGGTCCCCAATTGAAATCAAAGATTTTAAGCTATCAATCGCGATATTCATTCGCTGTTGAACAATTAGCTGCCCTAACTGCAAAGAGGCATGCTCTGAATCTGGACTGACTGATAGCTGCCGATCTATAAGGCTAATCTGTTGATTTAAATACTCTACCGAGGCAGAGGTCAGCCTCAAGCGCTTGCTTAGTGAATCTTTAAACCGAGCATAAGAGAGGTGCTCATCTTCTCCAAGCGCATTTAGCCAATCGATATTCTCCCATGCTGATTGCATAGTGTTATCAAGATAGTGCTGTAACTCTTGTAGGTCGTTTAACAACGCGAGTTTGTCTTCCGCTTTGGCGGAGTCAATCTCGGCGTTTAACGTTTTAATTTTCCCTTCGAGGTAATGGCGCGCGTTATCAACATACTCTTGTTGCCGTTTGATTTGATCCAGTAACTTATCATTTGAAAGTGAACCTTTGCGCACAGCAGTATGAAGAGCCCCTCTTAAGCTCTCGTTCTTTTGAAAAAGCTTGAGCTGAAGTGCATCTTTTTCACCTCCAGTCACTGTTTCGACTGAATCTACCAGTTCACTTAGTTCATCGCTGATCCGCTCTATCTCAAGCTCTTGCTTGCTCGGTTGTACAGGCTCTTGAGAGGCGAATGCACTCCCAGCGAGCGAACCGAACACAAGAGCAACACCAACAACAAATAGACGAATATTCTTAAGAGACATTAAGTCCATGATGCCCTCTAATTAAAAATACATGTTTAGGGGTGGTAAGTACCGTACCAGTTTAGCCTACGGCTTTAGAGAAGCACAATGCAGCAAGTCAGCAAGTCAGCAAGTCAGCAGAAAAAGAGGCAATGAAAGTTTTTTTGACTACCAATAAATATTGAAAGGTGCCAGTAGGTATCGATATAGCTAACTAGCTATAAATGCATAAAAACTTAGCTGCGATTTGGATGGTTTAAGATGTGGTCTTCCCAATCAATGACATCGATTTCATAAACCACTTTATTACGAACACTCTCCCCCGCTGCATGCATCGCAGACTTAGAGCCAGTAATTAATGGATGCCACTCAGGAAGAGGCTGATTTTCAGCAAGCAGGCGATAAGCACAAGTGTGAGGTAACCAAGTAAAGTCATCGATATCTTCACGAGTCAGCTTGGTACACTCTTCACCTGATGTAAAACGATTCGGATAGTCTTTGCACGAGCACGTTTTGCTATTCAACCAGCTGCAAGCGACGTTGGTGTAATAAACTTCGTCGGTATCTTCGTCCATTAACTTGTGCAAACAGCATTTGCCACAACCATCACAGAGA
>NZ_JATABG010000225.1:0-5872 GCF_036533755.1 Vibrio sp. M260118
ATCCAGCACCTGGCTCTTTTAAACCGAAACTCATCTGAATCCCTTCATCTGGCTGAATTCGGATAATAAGCTTGTTTTCAGGCGCATTTTGACCAAACACTGGGTGAGGCGTCTGTTTAAAGTGGATGACCACTTCAGTCACGCGTGTCGGCAGGCGTTTACCAGTGCGTACATAAAAAGGTACACCATTCCAACGCCAGTTGTTGATGTATGCTTTAAGGCCTATGTATGTTTCGGTACGCGAGTCCGCTGCAACGCCTGGCTCATCGCGGTAACTTGGCAAAAACTCTCCACGTACATCAGACTCGGTGTACTGACCTAAAACTAGGTTGTTACGCAGGTCTTGCTCATCGAGCGGCTTCAAACACTGAAGCACCTTGACGACTTCGTCACGGATAGAGTCAGCGTTGATCTGCGCTGGCGGTTCCATGCCCACCATTGCAAGAACTTGCAGCAGGTGGTTTTGAAACATATCTCGAACAGCACCAGAGCCATCGTAGTAGCCACCTCGTTCTTCAACACCGAGGAACTCAGCACCAGTGATCTCTACATAATCAATGAAGTTGCGATTCCACAAAGGCTCAAACATGGCATTTGAGAAGCGGAACACCAATAGATTTTGCACCGTCTCTTTACCTAAGTAGTGATCAATGCGGTAGATTTGATGTTCTTGGAAATGCTCATGAATCTCGTCGTCTAAAGTTTGTGCTGACTGGAGATCATAGCCGAATGGCTTCTCGATAATTAAACGCTTCCAGCCATCTTGCTCATTGTTGAGGTCATGAGCTGAGAGACTTGCAGGAATAACACTATATAGGCTAGGAGGTGTCGCCAAATAGAACAGGGTGTTGCGTTGCTCAAACTTATAATCGGTTGACAACTGTTCTAATCGAATAGCGAGTTTAGCGTAATCCGCACTGTCTGACGTATTGATTGCTTGGTAATGCAGGTGGTTAATGAAAGCATCTAACGTTTCTGGCTCAGTTTTTTCCATCTCTTGTAGAGACTGTTTTAATTTTTCTCGATAGGAGTCATCGCTATATTCAGTGCGACTGACACCTAAAATGGCGAAGTTCTGAGGCAACTGTTCGTTAGAGTAAAGGTGATATAGGGCAGGGATCAACTTGCGGTAAGTTAAATCGCCTGAAGCACCAAAAATAACGATGCTGCTGTTTTCTGGTATTACCATCATCTTTCCCTTGAGAGTGAGGTATTTAGCGTGTGCCTAAGCAGTTGCTATGTAAGAAGACCAACGGTATCAGTGACACCTCTAATTATATAATCGTTCTTGTCTATTACACTGATAGACAGAAACATAAAGCTGGGCCACATAACGGAGCCTAAATTGAGGCTCGTATGACAAGCACAAACGACAACTCCGAGCGGCAGCGTATTGTCTACGAGTCTTTGATATACATCAACCTTTTGTCGAGCAAACGATTAAATATTAACTAACCCTATACGTAAGCTATTGAATTTTTGTGAAGTGGAAATTATGTCCTAGAGTGAGTGAGCGTCTAAACAATAGAGTAAATTGTTAGAATTTCGATTTGATGAAGCTCCTAACCCGTCTAATATGTGCATCCCTATCTATCTCAGATATCTGCGATTGTTCTAAGTACTTCTGCGCGTATGTTTGATCAATCTTGTTGTGTAAAAAAATCAGATATAGCTTGGGATCAAGGTGACCATTGGTTGCCATGTCAGTCATTATATCTATAGACTCACTAAGGTTTTCTGCTTTCTTATATGGGCGATCACTGGAGGTTAAAGCCTCGAACACATCTGCAATAGCCATTACTCGCGCCGGAATTGAAAGTTGTTCTTCAAAAAGACCTTTTGGATAACCTTGACCATCAACACGCTCATGATGCCCACCTGCAATCTCAGGAACATTATTCAAATGATCAGGATAGGGCAACCGCTTGAGCATGGTGATGGTTTGAATGATATGGTCATTGATAACGAAACGCTCTTCAGCGTTCAATGTGCCTTTTTCAATTGATAAGTTATACAGTTCACCACGGTTGTATTTTAATTCGCTGGGTGAGAGGACGAAGTGCTCCTGCCATACATCTTGTGGTTTACAGTTTGCATCCCACTCTATTTCATGAACTCTTTTATCACTTAGCAAAAATTCTTTCACAGGTAGAGGTTCACTAGATTCAGCGCGTTGGAGTTCGAGCCATGAAACACCAATCTTATCGTCTAGTGTACGGGTCCATTGGTATTGGCTAATGAGCTTGAGTCGTTTCAGGTCTTCTTCACTCATTGACTCACCGCCAATATTGCATTGACCAACAAAGGCAAAGTCATCATCCAATTGGTGTTGAAGTCTATTTAACTGACGTTTGAGTTTAGCTTCATCTTGGCCATCAACTATACCCTTCCAATAATCAACTTCGGCTTGCAGTTTAAGTAATTCGAACCTCATCCGAACTTCATGAATTCTGTCATAGATGGTTTCAAGCTTGGTCGCTTTATCAATAACATACTCTGGTGTAGTGACTTTGCCACAATCATGTAGCCAAGAGGCGAGGTGCAGTTCTTCCCATTGTTGTTTCGTCATGGAGAACAAAGGAAAGTGGATTTGGTCATCAGCGGCAGCTTTGACGATCATCTTGGTCAAATCTGGCACTCGCTGACAGTGACTACCAGTATAAGGAGACTTGGTATCAATTGCTGATGCAATAAGCTCGACAAAGGCGTTAAGCATGTCTTTTTGTTGCTCAATTCGGTCGATATTCTCTTTTGCAATTTCCGCAAAACTCAACAGCTCTTTTAAAAAGGCATGTTTATCTGTTTGTTCTTGAGTAATCGCTCTCTCATAACCTAGTAGTAGTATCCCGACCAGTTTGTTGTCGCGATTATGTAGCGGGAAAAAATAGACATCCGAGTTGTAAATAATGTCGCGGTATTTCGCTAGGGCGTTGTCTTCGCGGTTAAGGTGAACGATTTCACCTTTCATCAATTCAGTTTTGGCCCATGCAGTCGCAGAGATTAACTCGTTAATGTCAATTTTAAACGGAATGATGGCGTGATTGGCAGCTGGTGTGTAGTCGCACTCTTCATCATCTCTAACATAGAGAATGATCGTTTCTGCTCTGGTAACGAGAAAACTTTGATGAGCGATGGTCTTAGCCAATACAGTGAAATCGGTATTACTCGCCGTTTCTCTAAGCAAACGAAGCAGATCATATAAGGTGTGCTCCATCAACTCTATTGATTCTGTGAGATTAGCGACCTCTTTGATGACACTTTTTGAGTAACGTGTCTTTTTAAAATCAAAACGTGCGATATTGTCCGTTTGCTTCATTAACGCTTCTAATGGGTTTGCTAAGCGCTGAGCGACAAACAAAACAACGATAAAACTCATAAATAACATCGCGATAGCAACTTGGACTTGCTTGTCACGCATAGAGAGCAATGAAGCCAATAGATCGTGTTGTGGTGTGGCTTCCGCGAGTAATAGGCGAGTTTGCTGGTTCAGTGTTACTGGTGTTAATGTCACTGACCACTTCTGCTGATCTTCCTCTGCGGTGGCATAGAGAGTTTGGCTTGCGCTACGGTTTAACACGCCGCCGAAAACAGTATCTTCGAGCATCTCAGCTGTTACAGATTCCTTTGAACTTAGCGAGCTCGCTAAATTATGGTGGGCCAATACACGGAACTGGTGGTCGAAAAGCACAAGCTTGGTGCTGCTTGAGTAGCCCATCTCGCTAATCTGTTCAGATAAGGACGTGAGTGTGAAGTCAGCACCCACCACACTCTTACAATCAGGCGACCTGCGTGACAGTGTCACACCATTAGTTTTTAAAAAGTAGAAGAAATAGGGCTCAGTGAGCCTTATCGCCCCATCTGCAGAGGCGTTGGTAAACCAAGGTCTGTTACGGGGATCAAACTCGTTGTTATCGAGTTTTCTGTGCTCTAACTTTCTATAAGCGCCATCTAAAAAATAGTATTCGTTCAAGCCAGAGACACGGGTAGTGTTAATCAGTAAAGTTGCTTTGATTGGGGCTTCGAATCTCTCTCTATCACTGTTCGATCTTAGCGCCCTGATTTGAGTCAAATCACCTTGTTCATTGGCATAGTAAAGGGCGACAACACTAGGGTTGCGCTCGAAAATAGTTTGTAGAGAAGTCAAAAAGCGAATATACGTCACAGCAGAGCCATGGTTTTCGATAGCTCGGCTCATTGCCATAAAATCCAACGTAGTCAGTATAGGGCCCGCCTTAACCTGAAATGTCGACTCGAGTTTACGGCTATTCTCGTTGCTTAGCTCTTTTGCGCTGACCGTTAATAGTTCTTGTGCATGGCGATAACTAATGGCAATTAGCACTGATCCCACGAGGGTCGTCAAAACCATAAACAGTGTTGTGATGTGAATACTTAAGGAGTACCGGCGCTTTTTCATAGCTCCACCAATGAAAAGGAACACAATAAGTATCGAACAATCTCAGCAACCTGCAAAAAAATTGTTTTTCGTACCGACATCTCTATGTTTAACGTAGTAATTAGCGCGAAAAATCAGCAAATTGAGCTATAATTGTAGTAGAAACCCAAAAGAGAGCGATTTATGCTGAAGTTAAACTATCAAATCGAAGTCAATACCACGGCAAACATTGTTTGGAATGCTCTGATTCAATCCGACAAGTACAAACAATGGGCGGTCGCTTTTTCACCCAACTCTCAATTTACTGGGGATTGGCGGGTAGGAGAGCAGGTGTTATTTTTTGATCCAGATCTTGGAGGAACGAAAGCTGTCGTTGACCGTATTGACGACAACCAACACCTTGAATATCACCATATTGGGATCTTTGGTTCTGACAAAGTACAACAGATAGACAGCGATTCGGCACGAAAATGGATTGGAAGTAGGGAGACTTACCAGATCGAGGAAACAGAGCAAGGTGTACTGCTAAGCGTAACAATTGAAACGCATCCTGATTTTGTCGCCATGTTCAACAGTGGTTGGGAGAAAGCTTTGCCAATGATTAAGCTGTTGTGCGAGCAAGAAACGTAATTGACTGATAACATAAGTGCATTGAATTCAGTCTAAATAACGTAGATCTATGAACCTAATTATCGATACACATACTCATACGTACGCCAGTGGGCACGCGTATAGCACACTTATAGAAAACGCTCGCTCAGCAAAAGAGAACGGTTTAGCGATGTTTTGTACAACCGATCATGCGGAGTCTATGCCGGGTGCTCCGCATTTCTGGTTCTTTTCTAACCAAAAAATTCTGCCACGATTTATCGAAGGCGTAGCCGTGATCCGCGGGATCGAATCCAACATACTCAATACTGATGGGGAAGTTGACGTCAATCCGACCTCATACAAGAGCTTAGATTGGGTGATTGCCAGTTTTCACGAACCTGTTTTTAGACCAAGTGATAAGGCGAGTCACACCCTTGCCCTTATAAATGCGATAAAGAGCGGTAATGTTGACGCACTTGGCCACTTAGGTAATCCGAACTTCGACTTCGATTATGAGCAAGTTTTAACCTGTGCAAAACAGCACAATGTAGCGATTGAGATTAATAACACCACGCTTAAAGGGAACAGCCGAGTAGGGAGTGTTGAGCGTTGTGAAGAAATCGCCCTCTTAGGTAAAGAGATTGGCGTCTATTTCACCACAGGTAGTGATGCCCACTTCTGCCAAGACATAGGTGACTTGTCTTTAGTTGGTCAACTGCTCGATAGAGTTGGTGTAAGTAGCGACAAAGTGATCACACACAGCGTGTCTCAGTTCCTCAGTTTCCTTGAATTAAGAGGCCATGCGCCAATTGCTGAATACAAAGATTTATAACTTGATACAAAGTTTGATTCTTAACTTTTAGCGAGATTCAGTACACTCTATTTTCC
>NZ_JATABG010000226.1:0-5821 GCF_036533755.1 Vibrio sp. M260118
TATTAGCTTACTGATATCAAAGCCGCAGCCATGTGCTGCGGTTTTTTTGTTTTCAGCTAAGGCTTGGGTCTTATCTTATTTTTAATACTGCTGACTAAGTTATCATCGATGTTGCTTTTATCCGGTAGATTCATGCACTCTAGTATGCAAGTTTGCTGGTATTGCTCTATCCTAAAATGCAGCTAGAGCCACGATTCTAAATTGGGTTTGATAGCATTAATATAATTAAAATGAGGAAGGACTCATGAAAAAGTTAGCAGTGATTATTTCAAGTACGCTCGCAGTTGTTTCCATGAATGCGAACGCTGAGTTTTATTTAGGAGGTAAAGTCGGTAAATCATGGTTGGACGATGCGTGTCTTTCGACCACTCAAGGCTGCGATGATGACTCTACAGCAGCTGGTGTTATGGCCGGTTACCAGTTTATGGATTACGTCTCTTTGGAAGCTGGCTATGATTATTTAGGTGAGTTTACCGCCGCGGGGCTTAGCGATGACAAGGTTCATGCATTCACCTTAGCGCCGAAGTTAGATTTTTCTATCACGGAGATGGTTTCCTTATACGGTAAGCTCGGTGGAGCTTATGTGGATTATGGTGACAAGGATGACATGTCCTTTCTTGGCGCTGTCGGTATGGAAGTTGAGGCACACAAGAACCTGAGCTTCCGCCTAGAGTATCAACACCTCACTGATGTTAATAATGATTTGGTGCGTGCCGCCGTTGATACCGCAACGATTGGCTTTGTTTACAAGTTTGGTGCTAGTGAGCAAACTGCAGCAGAACCTTATGTCGCAGAAGAAAAAGTCGTTGAAGAAGTCGTTGTCGCTGAACCTGTTGTCGCCACGCCTGTGCTGAAAACGTTTGAGACCCAGGTTGTGGACTCTGGGGCATTTGCTCTCAACAGCAGTGAGTTAAAACCAGAAAGCAAGCCAATGCTTGATGAGCTAGTTGAGTTTATGAACAAATACCCGCAGTCTACGGTTGAGGTTACAGGTTATACAGACTCGTCAGGTGCGGCATCTTATAATCAATCTTTATCTGAAAAGCGCGCGCAAACAATCGCGGATGTTCTACTTAAAGAAGGTATCGATGGTTCACGTATCACCGCTAAAGGTGAAGGTGAGAACAATCCAATTGCCAGCAATGATACTCGAGAAGGTCGTGCGAAGAACCGTCGTGTAGAAGTGGTTGTACCTGCATTTGAGTACGAAGCGGAATAGCCTGAGGGCTGTTTCGTCGAGTATAAATTGTCATCAAGTTAGCATTGGCCTATTTTAGGTCAATGCTGTTTAAGCGTCCCATAAACTCAAGAATTTCTAAGTTATCTTTGTTTGCCGCCAATAGGGCTTTTTTGGTTTTAGAGTACGCGGCTAATCGGCCGTGCTTTTTAATTGAGCAGACAACACTTTTGTAGATTAACTTGCCCTCTTTATCGTAAGTACGCCAAGCAGCGATGTAGCACTCATCTTTAGCTGCAGGGTCGTCTTTGGTTGGTCTGGGTTTAAATATGATCTTAGGCTCAAGAGAGTGAGGCAGGCGCGTCATTAAATAGGGATCTTTTAATAGCTTGCGCCAATATTTCCCCCACATTTTTGAGCCGAGCTCGTTACGTAGCTTTATCGCCTTTTTTAGCCCTTTCTTCTCACCAATACGAATATAACCCACAGAGCGATGAAGCACCTTATCGTCCGGTGTGTGGATATGGATCTTAAATGCTGTCTTGGCTTTTGAAATAAAGCGGTGACCAGTGTTAGTAGTCAAGTTACTCTTTTTCATTTCTAGGCTATCAATAGTTTTGTTAATAACTATTTTAGTTGAATGTCATAGATTGTTGAAGGTTTGTTTGGTTGACAAATATTTCGTCGCAATGATTGGGCGCGATATTGGGCTGTGAAAAGTATAGATTACATTGAGAGCTAAGGGCCAAATGAACAATATTTAGCCCTTAGTAAAAATGGCGCTCCCGACAGGATTCGAACCTGTGACCTGCCCCTTAGGAGGGGGCCGCGCTATCCAGCTGTGCCACGGGAGCTGTATCTTTATGATACGGATTTAAAGCCGTAAGTTAAGCATTAAGCAGTGAAATTACAACAGCTTGTGCATTACATCGCCAATTTGAATACTTCCTGCCAATTCGCCCTGATCAACGGTCAGTTCGGCTTCGTTTTCATATACACGTGAAACAGTCAGAGTAATCTCTGTTTCGGTAACCTTGTTGCGTGGCAGCCCGCGTTGGTCGATGAATGAACCTGTGTGCCATAGCTGCAATTTGTCGCCTTCTTGCACGCCGTGAATACGGCCTAGGTCCATAGTAATGGTATTGTCCCATTTCGCCACGACTTCAGGCAGGGTAATTTTACAAGACACTTCAGACTCAAGATCCAACATAATATTACGGCTAACACGTAACATCATGTCGCCGTACGTCGATGCCCAAAAACGTGCGCTACGAGTATCCACCTGGCTGGTTTTTGCAAATGGCCAGCGTGCCACTTCACGGTAGTTGCGGTTGTAGACTTCGTTACCTGTCTTACCATCAAACACCTTCATTTCTAAGGCAAATTGACGGTTGATGACATCGTCACTAAGCAGGCCACCTTGTTCGATAGTGGCAGTTAAGTCAGTGATCACGCCACCGATAATGTACTGAGCACCAGTGTCTTGGGCGATCATTTTCAATCGTTCTGGGTAACGTTTACTGATTTCAAAGTCAGTGGTACCGACAGAGACAAAGTTTGCCGACTGTTGGTCTAGCTGGCGATTGATCATATTGGCAAAGTCATCACCGACACTGTAGATCTGACCCATTACGGCTTGTTGTGGCGAGGCAATGTCGATGTTACCGACAAGAAATGTTTTTTTGTATTGGCTAACGTGGCAACCCGTTGCCGATGGGTAAATATCGATACGGGCTTTTACGAACATCACACCGCTGCGAGTCTTTTGCTCGTCAACCAAGATATAGCGCACTTCGCTGTGAGTGAACTGATACTCTTTTTTCTCACTTTCTAGCAAAGGTCGTAGGTTGGCAATGCTACCAATATCTGCGCCGGAAAAACTCACCGCTTTGTATAGGGCATCTTCAAGGGCATGAATACGTGCGACCTCCTCTGAAGAGACAACAGTAGCCGTCCCTGTCACCTCAAACCACGCGGCTGACGCTGTATGAGCGAACGCGCTGAGGTAGAGCGTGGAAAAGAAGAGAAGAAGTGATTTTTTCATATATGTTTACCAAGTTGGTTCATTTCTTGCTTGTTAAAACTTAGCTGATTTAGGCATTGCCTTTCTAAACAGTAGCAAAGTTAGAAAAGCAAGGAATGTTCCACTTTTAGAAGAGAGCTAAAAGAAACAGCATTTTACGCCTAATATGTATCGGAGATTTGAGAATGAAAAAATGGTTATCGCTAGTCCCTGTGGTGTTTCTGACCGCATGTGCCTATGCCCCAATATACAACGGTAAAGAACCGTACCCTGGCTCGCAGTTTATGCTGATGGAGAGCCCGCGTCATACTCTTGACTTCTTTGTTGAGAGCATGACAGAAGATTTAATGATTTCGAATACCAGTGTTTCGGCAAGAACGCCGATTGCCGTGACATCATTTGTCGACTTACAGAACATGGATGCAACCAACTGGCTGGGTAATTCGGTATCAGAAGGTTTCATTCACCAGTTCCAACGACGCGGTTTTAAAGTCGTTGATTTTAAAACGACTGGGTCGATTCAGGTGACTCACCAAGGTGATTTCGCCTTTAGTCGTGACTGGAAAGACTTGGCTCAAGAGCAAGATATTCAGTACGTGTTGACAGGAACAATGTTGCGTCAAGAAGGTGGTGTGCTCGTTAACGCCCGAGTAGTGGGCATGCAGTCACGTGTTGTTGTTGCTACAGCGCAAGGGTTCTTACCTGCGGATCGTATTGGTCGAGATCTTGATACCCTTAATAGTATTCGTACTCAAGATGGTGTATTAATTCGTTCTGACCCAACTATGACCCAACCTTACACTGTAATCTTGCGCCCATAGGAAATATGATGAAAAAGTTACTACTCCTTATTGTCGTTGTCGCTATGGTTGGCTGTCAGCCGTTGAACCAAATGCGCCCTGATGATTGGCTAACGGCTGTCGGTTACGCCAGTATTAGCGAACAGAAAGGTCGTAATATAGAAGAGAAGCAGGTGCGAGCAATGCGTGCTTCTAAAATCGATGCTTACCGTGAATTGGCTGAACAGGTTTACGGTATGCGAGTGAGCGGTCGAGCGGATTTACAAGACCAACGTTTAGGTACCGAACTGACATCTGGCGCTGTAGATGGTGTGATACGCGGCGCTGAAGTGGTACGTAGCTACAAGGTTGGTGATAGTTACGTTACTGAGCTTAGGTTAGACATCCAGAAGATGAATAAGCTAAGAGACTACGGTGAAGTTCAGACTGTTCCAGAAAAACGTCAGCAAACACTATTCTAAACTCTCAATCTCCGAACAAACAAAAAGCGGCAATCATTGATTGCCGCTTTTTGTTTTTATTCAATTTAAGAAATATCAGGCTTTGATATTAGTGCCAAGGGTCGTAACGTTTTTCGTTTGACCTTCAGGCGTGTAGGTCATACCCAACTTGCCCTGTGATTGCTGCATTAAATTGTTGAGTTTGTTGAAGCTCAATTGGGCGCGCTGCAGGGCTTGGCCATTTACTTCGTTTGCTTGTTGGCACTCACTAACTAAAGTTCGAATCTGATCAACCAGAGGGCTCAACTCTGGATCATTCGATAGCGTCTCAACATCTGGATGTTGACGAACTCTTTCGTCAGTAGTTTGTAACTGCTCAATCAGGGTGATTTTTTGCTTGGCAATAGTTTCAATGTCTTTAGATACGCGAGTAGCAATCGCAACTTTCTCTTGCTCAAGAACCTTGGTTAGATCTTGGGCATTTTTCAATTGGAACTCAATCAGACTTTGAATTGCTGCCATGAATATACTTCTCGCGGATTAAAGTCCGCCGAACTCTTTCTCGAATTTCATCATGTTGCTTGCAAGTTTGTCGGGATCGACAGTGTAAGACCCATTAGCAATGGCCTCTTTAATTGCTGCAACTTTTGCTTTGTCGAAACTTGGTTGGCTTACCATTTGATTATGCATTTCACCCACCGCTTTGCCTTGAGCGCTTAGTGAAACCGCATCTTGTGCGACTTCGGACTTCTTTGCTGAGTCAGAACCACTAGTTGGACTGCTTTCGTTACGTACAGAACTGTGCGTCGTAGTCGATAGCGTCTGCCCTGAACGTATGTTGTCAATACCTGCCATATTGTTGAGCCTTTTGAGAAATAGTTACTTGTACTGTCAATATCGACTCACAGATTCAAAACTTTAGCTTTTTTTGTAAATAGCTAAAAAATGACTGTGACTTCAGAAATCCCAGTTACACGTCCTTCAATTATACGGTTTGATTTACTATTTTTCACTCTAATCTGTTCACCGTGTGAGCCATCCGTCAGCGCAATACCTTTTGTGGTTATCGTCATGCCCGATTTTACCGCTTTTATGGTCACAGTTTCGTTGCGGCAGACTACACAGATATCTCTTGCTTCGATAATGTCACCTGTACGGAGGTTTTTCTTTGCTTTTGCGCCAATTACAGCATCTATTGTGGAAAAGCCTTGCCGCCTAAAGCGTTGTAAGTCTACCATATTAATAGTGACATCATTAGCGGAGATGATTTGTCCGCGAGAGAGTGGAGTTGTCAAAGTAACTTGTGGTCCGGTACGAGTTAAACGCACAGGTACATAGACTCTCCAATCGTCTTCTTCACATTCGATCAGTACCGTTATGT
>NZ_JATABG010000227.1:0-5815 GCF_036533755.1 Vibrio sp. M260118
GCTTCTTAAAATCACAATAAAAAACACCGTTCAGTTCACTTTCTGAGTAATTGACTCGTCTTGATACATTAATTTTGTATTGTGCGTCAAAAAATGCGTGTCTCGGTATCAATACAATGGGTTTCTTTTTGTTAATTTTTTAAGACATTAATATTTTTAGGGAGAGGTCTATGAAAGGCTCGGTGATAAGGCGTATGTACGCTGGGTTTGCATTGATCATTATCATGTTCATTGTGACAACATTGATGATGATGAGAGGGATGCAGCAAATCCACCAAAACTTTGAAGACGTGTCTAATACTTCATTACCATTAGTTTCTCAGTCAAACCAAACTAATGTCGCTTTGTTGTCCGCAGATAAACTTTTCAAAGATTTTTTGACAACTCAAAGTTTCGAGCGGATGGATCAGCTTTCAGAGCAGTTCGCTGTAATGAAAGAAGCTTACGCACAGCAGCTACTTTCGCTTGAAAATGTGAGTAAAGGCCATCCGCAATTAGAACAATCTATTGCCCAACTAAAAGAGATGGAACAGAGCTACTTTGCGGAAGCAGAGCAGGCGATGGGCAACTATCGTGCTATGTTCTCTGCTCAAGAAGAGGTGCAGAAGTCAACACGTCGCTTCCAACGCTTGCACTCTGAGCTTAGTGTCGGAATGAAAGAATACGTCGATGACCAAACTAGCATCTCGGTGAAGGTCATGGCTAAAAGCTACTTCATCAAACTCAAAGACGCAGAGGTCACGACCTCAGATGCTCTTGCAAGTAGCGACACCGCTTTTGTAACTCAAGCCGTTGCGAAAAACAAAAAAGCCGTCACGCACCTAAACTACGCATATCGCGGACTGACTTCTCAAATGCCTGAACTCAAAAAAGCGTTCGAAGACTCAGTTGAGCAGTTCACTACCGACGTAGGCATGAAAGGAGGCGTGCTCGACCAGCATAGCGCTTACCTGCTTGCGAAAGATGCCCTATACGCCAACATTGCTAGCCTTACGCAGCAAGTAGATGCAACTATCGCGGTACTAAACTCATTTACTGAAGCAGCAACCCAAGGGTTAAATGCTTCTTTAGAAGAAGCTGGTGACGTGTACAGTCAAGGTGTTGTGCGTTCTGTAGCTATCGGCGCGATAGTTATTTTGATGGCATTGGCTATTGGGTACCATATCGCTCAAAGCGTTCGTCATCCGTTGACACGTATTCTAAAAACGTTGGAATCGCTTACCGAAGGGGATATGGCCAAGCGAATCGAGATCAGCTTCAATAACGAATTTAGCCAAGTAAGCAGCCACATTAACTCGTTAGCGGATAACCTCCATGGCATTTTGGTTAAGCTCAACGACGCCTCAGATAACCTAACCAATACAGCCAGAACTAACCAACACACTTCTTCAGAAGCACAATCTCAATTGAGTCAACAGCGTGAGCAAACAGCCAACGTTGCGACAGCGATGACAGAGATGGCTCACTCAGTACAAGAAGTTGCGCAAAGTGCACAGAACTCTCAGCAGATGGTAGAACAGGTTGAAAAAGCTTCAGAATCGGGTCGTCAGATCATGGGGACCAACATTACGACCATCAACCAGCTTGAGTCTCGACTCAATCAATCAGTAGACGCAGTGAAAGAGCTTCAAGCAATGAGTAGCCAAATTGGTAGTATTCTCGATGTCATTCGCAATATCGCAGAACAAACCAACTTACTCGCCTTGAACGCGGCCATTGAAGCAGCACGTGCCGGTGAACAAGGACGCGGATTTGCGGTAGTTGCAGATGAAGTAAGGGTGTTGGCACAGCGTACGACCGAATCGACGTCTGAAATCGAAAGTATGATTAGCAACCTACAAAGCAGCTCGAGCTCAGCTAACAAAGTGATTCAAAGTTGTATGGACGACATGGAGCTTTCTGTTGAGCAAGCATCAAGTGCCAACAGTGCTATGGAAGAAATCCAGGGGCTGATCATGGAGATCAGCCAGATGAGTGGGCATATTTCTCAAGCGGCAGCAGAACAAAGCGAGACGACTGGGGAGATTGCATGCAACATCGAAGAGATTAACCTGATTGCAGATACCAGTTATCAAGCAATGGCTAAGATCGCTCAAACTAGCGAGGACCTCTCTTCACTAGCAAATCAACAAGGCGAATTGGTACATCGTTTCAAACTTTAGGCTGTATCACGAAAGCTAAAATACTGAACAAGGGCGGTTAATTTCATATCCGCCCTTGTTTTTTTTATAAGTGGCATCATATGAATTGTATGGCTTGCCCTCTTTTTTCCCACACTCTTGCAAGCCTGACATGAGGAAAAACTATGGCTGTTCATGTTGGCATTATCGACCAAGACCCTATTCGTTTGGTCACTCCCCTACTCGACAACCGCACGCTGAGTAACCACATCGTATTCATTGGCGTTGCGGCCCAAGAAAGTATGTACTTACGCCTACATAGCGTGTTAGACAAACGAGGCATTACTTCAGAGTTTTTTGAAATCCCTAACGTCGCAAACCCCTCGAAAATAAAAAAAACGGTACTGACACTTGCAGAAGACCTTAAAGCAAGAGGTGAAGAGGTCAAACTCAATGCCAGTTGCGGCCTACGTCATCGCTTGCTTTCTGTGTACGAGATTTTTCGGACCTACCATTGGCCAATTTTCGTTGTAGAGCCAAGTAGTGATCGACTGTGTTGGTTGTACCCAGACGGAAACGAAGACACTCAAGTTCAAGATAGAATTACTATTGACGACTACTTAACCGTATTTGGCGCTCGTGGTGAATTTAGCGATCAAGAGATACCGCCACAACTTGACCAGAAGCTCTATGAATTAGGAGAACGCTGGGCAAGTAATGCACTCGAACTCGGGCCAGGCTTGGCCACCTTGAACTATCTAGCGACAACTTGTCGAAAAGAGCAGAAGTTAGATGTAGAGTTGTCAGAAAAGCAACAAGGCTACCGTGAACTAAATATGCTGATCACCGACCTAGTTGAAGCCGAAATCGCCACTTACCAAGATGGCATACTGACCTTCGCCAACGAGGATGCTCGACGCTTTTCAAACGGTGAATGGCTTGAAACACTAGTGCACAGCACTGTGCGTCAAATTCAGCAAGACATGCCAACCATTCAAGATCACTCTCTTAACGTACAAGTTTATCGTCAACTGGGAAATCGTGAAGTCCGTAACGAATTGGACGTAGCTTCTGTGGTCAATAATAAGCTACATATTATTGAGTGTAAGACCAAAGGTATGCGTGACGATGGTGATGACACGCTCTACAAGCTAGAGTCGCTTAGAGACCTACTAGGCGGCCTACAGGCACGGGCGATGCTAGTAAGTTTCCGCCCTCTTCGCCATAACGACATCACGCGAGCAGAAGATTTAGGATTGGCACTGATTGGCCCTGATGAGCTTAAAAAGCTAAAAGCTCACCTATCCACATGGTTCGCAGAAGCTGGCGGACGAGACGAAAACAGCCAAGATTGTTAAAGCCAACAACCTAGATTGAACGCATTAAAAAACCGCCAACTGGCGGTTTTTTGTATTTAATTGAAGAGAGTTAGCTGTCGTCTTCAGTAAAATTGGTTGGCAGTGTGGTTTTCATCTGATTCCAGATTTGTGCACTCTCCATACCGTAGTGGCGGACAACCACTAAGATTTGATCGCGATTGCCTGTCTCACACACTTCCAGTAGGTCACGATAAAACTGCAACGCTAACTCTCGTGCTTGTGGATTGGAGAAGTAATAACTCCCTACGCGATCATATAGCTTTTTCAGGCCATTGAAGATTAAACCGTAGATCTGATTTCCAGAATGGAATGCAAGACGTTGGAATAGCATGTAGTCATAGAAGTTGAACGTTTTAGCAATCAGTGTCGCTTGACGCTTCAACTGATCTTTTTCGCCATCATCTTTAACGTGCTGACGAATTTTCTCAGCGTATGGGGATGACTCCATAAACACATCCCACGACTCTGCATTAATCAAAGTTTCACATGAGCTAATAACATTAGAGATGGTTTTCTCGGCATTCTCTTTGTTCACTTTAAATGCGTAGCGCATAAAAATAGGGCTGATATTAGTACGTGCTGCAAGCAAATCTTCAACAATGGAAGTCGCGTTCTCGGCATCTAACGTCATCAACGTGTCAAGGATGTGCAACCCAGATGTTTCCATAAACTGATTTACACGAGTCGGTTTACCATGCTGGATTGTGAGCCAACCATCACGAGCTAGTCGTTGTAGTACTTCGCGCAAGGTGGTTCGCGTTACACCGATCAGTTCGGACAGTTCTCGTTCTGCTGGTAAAATAGAACCTGGAGGGAAGCGCCCTTTCCAAATACTCTCAATGATGTATTTCTCTGCAAATCCTGCTGGGCTCTTTGCCTTAATGACCATTTATCTTAAATCCAAACTTGTAGTTATACGGGTCGAATGGAACTCATCATACCACTAGTTTTTCTATATCGGAAACCGCCACACAGTAAACGTGCGTAAAAACCACATTAGAGCTTAAACTCTAAGTGAATAGTGAAATTATTGCACTCTCTATACAAATGAAACCAGATTATTTCCATATTTTACAAACTAAAACCTCTTGAAACCCTCATTGCAAGGCGTTTCAGTTGCAAAATTTAAGTTTGTAAATTTACACTATTAAACTATCAATTCGATTGAATATAATTGCGTAATCTTTGTTATTCAACACTTTCAACTCGTCGCTTGCATTAAGCGCTGTTTTTAACAACTCTCACATCAAGGTAACGCCACTTTGATCGCGTTTTTGAACAAAAGTTAATGAATAGAAAATTCAACGCAATTTTCTCATTGACTAAATTATGTTGAGGAGTACAGTGGCGACCAAAGTAAAGGAGTACTTGTCTTTCTCAGGGAGTGACTTGGCAAGACCACATATTCAAGAACTTAATGTCGTTTTTCTAAGTCACTGTTGGAACAGGTTTGTTTTCTACTTTTTAGTCATGTCTGATTAATCTGAAGATTCTTACATTCCGATTAGTTGGATACATGCATATGCAGTGTCTATAACAACATTAAGAGTATCTAAATCATGCCGATGTCACTCGGAAATGCATTTATTAAGAACTTTCTTGGTAAAGCCCCAGATTGGTACAAAGTTGCCATCATTTCTTTTCTCATCATAAACCCAATTGTCTTTTTCTTTGTCGACCCATTTGTCGCGGGTTGGATGCTAGTTGCAGAGTTCATCTTCACACTGGCAATGGCATTGAAATGTTACCCTCTACAGCCGGGCGGTCTGCTCGCTATTGAAGCTATCGCAATTGGCATGACCAGCGCTGAACAAGTTAAGCATGAGCTTGTTGCCAACATCGAAGTTCTACTACTTCTTGTCTTTATGGTTGCTGGCATCTACTTTATGAAACAGCTACTGCTGTTTATCTTTACCAAAATCCTATTAGGCATTCGCTCGAAAAGCATGTTATCGCTCGCTTTCTGTTTTGCGGCGGCATTCCTTTCTGCTTTCCTAGACGCGCTAACCGTAATCGCTGTAGTTATCAGTGTTGCAGTCGGCTTCTACGCGATTTACCACAAGGTGGCATCAGGCCAAGGCCCACACGCCTCTCACGACCACACCCAAGACGACCACCTGTCAGAACTGACTCGCGATGACTTAGAAAACTACCGCGCATTCCTTCGCTCACTACTAATGCACGCAGGTGTAGGTACCGCGCTAGGTGGCGTAATGACTATGGTTGGTGAACCACAAAACCTGATCATCGCAGATCAAGCAAGTTGGCAGTTCGGCGAGTTTATTATTCGTATGCTGCCTGTCACCGCGCCTGTAC
>NZ_JATABG010000228.1:0-5804 GCF_036533755.1 Vibrio sp. M260118
CCGAGGTATTTATTTAACTCGAAGTTATCTACCGGCTCGACTTGCTTCGGCATACCTAAACAACCACTTAAAACAAACGCGACTAAAACAAATACTATTTTTCTCATTGTTACCTCCTGGCGCACTTGCTAGGTTGCTGATTGGTCAATTCTAAGGTTCTTGTAATAGAACTCTTTATCATGTTCACCGATTGCCCTAACCACGCGACATGGATTACCTAACGCTACCACATTGGCAGGGATGTCTTTCGTTACGACACTACCCGCCCCAATGACTGTGTTCTCCCCGATGGTTACCCCGGGTAACACAACTGAGTTTGCGCCAATCCAAACATTGTTACTGATGGTCACGGGGATATTAAATTGAGCGACCTTCTTACGTAAACTTGGTTCTATCGGGTGGCCTGCCGTAGCGATAGTGACATTGGGGCCGATCATCACGTAATCACCAATATAGACATGAGTATCATCAACCAAAGTCAGATTAAAGTTCGCATAAACGTTTTTGCCCAAATGGGTATGGATGCCCCAGTTGGCTTGTAAGGGAGGCTCGATATAGCAGTTCTCGCCTACTTCAGCAAAAATCTTCTTCATGATTTCTTGGCGCTTGGCCATTTCCGATGGGCGCGTATGATTAAAGTCATACAGAACGTCTAAACATTCTAGTTGTTTAGCTATCAGTTCTTCATCATCACAGCAGTAGATTTTTTGGCTATGCATTTGAGCTTCAATATCCATAATTTCCCTTTCAACACCGACTAAAAGTTTCTTCGCCTAACTAAACATATCCCAACAATGAGCTTATTAAGGCGCGACTCTCAAAGATGGCCACCTATTTAACCACCCCTTCGAATGTAGCCGATTTTCGAATGTTTCTCGTGACCTTTTAGGATTATGTGTGGCACATAAATCAAATAGCGACTCATAGCCAAAAGCTGCAATGCATTCATAATTCTTTGACGCAGTTTGTCGAATTGCAATGGCCTCCTTCAACACTTGGCTACCGATGCTGATAGTCTGGCAACAAGAAAAAGCGACCAAAATACACACGGTCAGAATGGTCCTATACCAATTATGTGCGCGCTAAACGATAGCGTCTTACTGTGCCTTCATTCTCATCGGTATAGTTACCCAGATATTGACCACCGCATTTTTCTATAACCTTTTGTGAGGCTGGATTTCAATAGAACAGGTGACAATGACCGGGTCAGTCACAACATGATCACGTACCCAAGCGAGAAGGAATGATGCGACACCCTTACCACGAGCTGATGGCCTAGTCTCGTAGCCAACGTGCCCGATGACATTCTCTACGTTTGCATTAGTTCCAGAGCGAACACGGATAGCCCCTAAAATCTCACAGTTTGAAACGCAGTAGTAGGTTGTACTTGGTAAATACCCATTTGGAAGTTCAGATGTAGCCTTAGATCGCGCAACCAAATCCGCTAAATAAGCTTCAGGATTTTGCTCAACATTTAAATACTTAGGGATACCCGAGTCGAGGCATTCTTTCGCATAACTTGTAAATATCGGGGCCAAATCGGGGCTGGCTTCTACTACTTCCATGTTGTTTTCCTCGCAAGCCGTAAATGCTTGGTTATGAGCGCTGTTCGAGCAAGTGAACTATGCCTAATTCTCGTTGTTTACGTTTACTTAAACCACTCGCGACGAGACGATAAGACTCCGACAAATAGTACTTTAGGTCGTCGTCCAATTTACCTGAAGTTTCAATTTGCTGTATCCATTTCATGCCACGGCTAGCAAAGTACGGCGCTGGTCTATAGCCTTCACAATCGCTAAGAAAGTGAAAATTTACGTCGGAAGTTTTAAATGTGAACGCTGCTTGAGAGCCATCGCCCCAACCGCCTATCGCAAAGACTTTACCGCCAACTTTCCATACATCTGAATTACCCCATTGAACAACGTGGCTCGTCGCAGCAAAGGAGCCACAAAACTGGTTGAACTCATCGTAATTCATATTGATTACCCTCCAAAGTAAATAACGTCACGTTAAGCCGTGCGCAACACAGTCACCTAATCTAGACCAGTTTGCCGTAGACTCAAATTCTAAAGCAAACCAAAAATGCCATAGTCGTTTGTTATAACGCAGTTTTACACGTCACTTTCCGACAATATTTAACGACAATTACGAACTGTTGTTTGATGTAAAAAGCTACACCTGCACGAAATTCCGATAACGGCTTAATATATTGATCGAAATGAATACGACTAATATTGGACTTCAATTGGTATAAAATAACCTACAGGTGATAGTTCAAATAACCATTTGGAAAAAAAGGGGGTTAATTCTGTGTTATAACGCCTTTGCTAAGTAGCCGACAACACGTAGCCCCCGCGCTTGAACAAACCACCGTAAACACTGTGTAAGACTAGAACCAAAATTGCTGAACGTTAGCAGTCCATTTTGAGCGGTTTGTTAAGTTTTACTAATCCGTTCAAACTTACCCAAAAAATAGCACAGCAATAGTAGTGTTATAAGGCTAGAAATACTCTGCAAATATAATGGCGAGTATCCATACGCTGCTGCTACAACTTTAACAACCAGCCCGACAAACATTGAGGTAAAGATAAGAAAAACTATATTTCCCACTTTCCAATTTGACAACCTTGAACACCCACTGCACTTATAGTTGATCCAACGACTAGTCACGAAAAATGCCTTCAGAAAATTAACTGATGTTCCACAGTGTGGACATTTCATAGATAAACTCCTGCAAATTGGAAAAGCTTCCCTTAGATACACTCCTATTCTGACACAAGCAATTTCAATTTTAGAGTATATTTGAATGGTTTTCACTCGGTATTGCACCAGTGCTTTACGCAAAAAACTTAACGCCCCATTAAGGTGTTGAGCACGCAATACCGATGCTAGCGCAAACCACCTTAAACACAAAAATCAACGCATGGTAAAAATGCCACGCGTACCGAATCCCTCTTAAACTGTTTGTTATAAAACAATTTTACACATCATCTTCCGTCAAAATCTGACGACAATTACGAACTGTTAACACACGAATTTCGTGGCTTAAACTGTAAATAATACGATAGTGACCGAAAATGATTTCACGATAGTTTGTATAGGGCATTTCAGGAACAAAGCGCCCCATTTCAGGCATGCTGCTGAGTAACTCAGTTTTATCGAAAACCTCATTTACCCACTTTTCAGCGGCTGACGGATTTTCTAACGAAATAAACTCAGCCGCATCACCAAGCTTTTGAAGAGCTAAAGGAGACCAAACTACTTTCATTTCTTAATGCGCCCTAACACCTGAGCGCGTGCATCCTCATTTGAAACACCAAGACCTGAAGCTAATTGAGCTTCTGCTGTGCGCATTTCTTCTAGTAACTCTATTTTCTCTTGCATTGCTTCATACTCCGCAACATCAAGAACAACAGCAACGCCTTTACCGCGTTGTGTGATGACCAACGGACGACGAGTCTCATTGATTTGTTTGATGTAAGAAGCGACACCAGCACGAAACTCAGATAGTGGTTGAATATCTTGATCGAAATGAATGCGACTCATGTTGAACTCCAGTTAGTACAAAACAACGTACAAATAATAGTTCAACTCACAGACTTGAGCAAGGAGCTGATTTTGAGTTATCACGCCGCGTTAAATGGTGAACAACGCAGACCACCCTATTTAAACCATTGCACCGTAAATACTTAAGCTGAATCAAACCTAAAATGCCAAGTGTTGAGAATCACTCTCAAACAGATTGTTAGCCGCTCATTCCAAAAGGTTATTGGCTACTCAACAAGAACTTACGCAAATCTCTCTCTGCACGCATAACAAACAGAATAAACACTTTGTCACCGCCTTGTTTATAGAAAACACGACATGGATTAACGACAACTTCACGATAACTTAAATGTTCTATTTCGGGGGGAATACGACCTGATTCAGGGAAAGTTTGTAGTCGTTCGACTTTAGAGAAGATCGTTTGTACTAACTGCTTTGCAGCAACAATATTTTCAAGTGCTATGTATTCTGCGATATCGTTGAGGTCAGATAACGCTGGCTCAGTCCAGATTATTTCAGCCATTTTGACATTTTGTCCTTGGCTTCATCATGACTCAGCGCTTTACCGTCAGCTAGTGCGCGTTCTCCTCGTGCGATTCCCTCAAGAATAGCCAAACGATTTTGCATAAACTCGTAATCATCAACATCAACTAGATACGCAGATGGCTTACCATGCTCGGTGATTAACACTGGTTCTTTAGTGTCGTGGAGATCGGCGAGGATCTTGGTTGCTTGGCGTTTAAGTGATGTAACTAGTTCTACTTTCATGAGAGCTACTCCAAAGGAATACTAAAGTGATACTATTCTATCACTTTGAGTATAGCAAGCTCCATGACGGCTAACGGGCGATAACGCTTGACCACCCAACCTAAAATTTGTGCCCTAAACATTGAAGCCGATTTGTATAAAAGTAGCCAAGCCTTATTAGTCCCTGTTAAGCGACTTGTTAGTTGCCCATCTCAAAGCCTAGTGCTAACATTTGTACACACACCAAAAAAGGAATAGATCATGGACACTAGAATTCAATTTCGTGTTGATGAAGAAACAAAACGCCTAGCTCAACAAATGGCTGAGAGCCAAGGTCGCACTCTGAGTGACGCATGCCGTGAACTTACTGAGCAACTCGCTGAACAACAAAGAAAAACATTATCTCACGATGCATGGCTAACTGAACAAGTAAACCTAGCATTTGAGAAGTTTGACTCAGGAAAATCCGTTTTTGTTGAGCACCAAACAGCTAAGTCTCGAATGGAAGAGCGCAAAGCCAGAATCCGTAATCGAGGTAAGCAATGATTTTATGGGAAGAAGAGTCACTTAATGATCGTGTAAAGATCTTTGAGTTTCTCTATGACTTCAACCCTGATGTTGCAGAAAAAACTGACAACCTCATTGAAGCAAAAGTAGAAAACTTGCTTGAACAACCTTTAATGGGGGTACAACGAGATGGGATCCGCGGACGATTACTCATCATTCCTAAGATTTCGATGATTGTCTCTTACTGGGTTGAGGGCGATATCATCCGAGTTATGCGTGTACTCCACCAGAAACAAAAATTCCCTACGGATTGATTGCTTCCTCTGGGGAACTAACGCCGCGTTAAGTTGATGAGATGGTCTCCCCCTACCACTTCACATGTCTATCAGCCATGCTTGGAGTGTTCAGGTCCCGAAGCAAAAGGAGAAGACCATGACTCAGCATAAAATCATTGGCATCGACTTAGCAAAAAATATCTTCTTTCTTTTTGAAATCAATCATAAAGGAAAGAACCTCAGCCGTAAAAAACTTCAACGAAGTAAACTACTTAACTATATCTCAAATCAAAGTCCATGCATCATCGCAATGGAGGCTTGTTCTGGAGCTCATTATTGGGCTAGAGAGTTCACCAAGTTTGGTCATGAGGTTCTTTTATACCCACCTCAGCATGTTAAAAGCCAGCGACGTAAACAAAAGAACGACTATAACGATGCTGAAGCGATTGCAGAACTTGCCCTTTATCAACGGCATCCACCCGTTCCACACAAATCTATCGAACAGCAAGATATTCAATCACTGATTCGAATGCGTAGACTATGCGTCACCGAAAGAACTCGCCTGATTAATCAAGTTAGAGGACTTATTGCTGAATACGGTATTGTTCTACCTAAAGGGAAGGCTTCGTTCAGGAAAGCTATTCCCGAAGTGCTCGAAGACGCCGAAAACCAGCTATCGCCCATATTACGAGAACTTCTATCACGACAGTACGAACGCTATCTATATAT
>NZ_JATABG010000229.1:0-5697 GCF_036533755.1 Vibrio sp. M260118
TCTAAAGCGTTTGCGCTAGCAGGTCTACGTTGTGGTTTTACTCTTGCAAACGAAGAACTTATCAACGTGCTGCTTAAGGTGATTGCGCCTTACCCAGTCCCAGTGCCTGTCGCTGAGATTGCCACTCAAGCGCTATCTGAAGCTGGGTTAGCACGAGCTAAATTTCAAGTACTCGACCTCAACGCTAACCGAGCGTATTTGCAGGTTGGACTATCAATGATTGCTGGTTTAGAGATATTCGAAGGTTGGGGAAACTATTTATTGGTTAAGTTCCCTGATGGTGATGCGTTATTTAAAGCGGCTTGGAATAGCGGAATTATTTTGCGTAACTCGCCGATTGAAGATTGTGTCCGTATCAGTATCGGTAGCCGCGATGAATGTGAAAAAACACTAGGCTTTATTAGAAACTATTACAGCTAAGCATTATTGGCTCTTGCCCGTTGCGAGAGCCTTACCCATTATTGAAATAAGGAAGTTCGTGTGAGCAAGCAACAAAAAATCCTATTTATCGATCGAGATGGCACCTTAATTGTTGAGCCTCCGGTTGATTTCCAAGTCGACCGATTAGATAAACTCAAACTAGAGCCGTTCGTTATTCCAAGCTTGCTAGCCTTGCAGGATGCAGGCTACCGCTTGGTGATGGTGACAAACCAAGACGGCTTAGGGACAGATAGTTACCCACAAGCAGACTTCGATGCGCCGCACAATATGATGATGGAGATCTTCGAATCTCAAGGCGTTAAGTTTGACGATGTGCTGATTTGTCCCCACTTCGATGAAGACAATTGCTCTTGTCGTAAGCCAAAATTGGGTTTGGTTAAGCCATACCTTCAAGAGGGTAAAGTTGATTTCCAAAACTCAGTGGTCATTGGCGATCGTCAAACGGATCTCCAACTTGCTGCAAACATGGCCATTCGCGGTATTCAATACAATCCAGAAACTATGGGCTGGAAGCAAATCCTTAAAGATTTGACCGTCAAAGTGCGCGTTTCTGAAGTCGTGCGTACTACCAAGGAAACGGATATCAAGGTTGCGGTTAATCTTGATGAGCAAGGTGGCAACGACATTACGACAGGTCTTGGCTTCTTTGACCACATGCTGGACCAAATCGCAACACACGGCGGTTTCCAAATGGTGTGTAAAGTCGAAGGTGATCTGCACATTGATGACCACCACACAGTTGAAGATACCGCTTTAGCTCTAGGTCAGGCCTTTAAGGAGGCGCTAGGAGATAAACGTGGTATTGGCCGTTTTGGCTTTAGCCTGCCAATGGATGAGTGTTTGGCTCAGTGCGCTCTCGATCTATCTGGTCGCCCTTACCTTAAGTTTGATGCCCAGTTTGGTCGAGAACAGGTGGGTGATCTTTCAACAGAGATGGTGGTTCACTTCTTCCGCTCTCTGACGGATACCCTAGCGTGTACGCTGCACCTTTCTTCTGCAGGCGATAATGACCATCACATCATTGAAAGCCTATTTAAAGCGTTTGGTCGCACCTTGCGTCAGGCTATCAAAGTTGAAGGTACTGAACTGCCAAGCAGTAAAGGCGTTCTTTAAGGGAGATTAACCAATGACAGAACAGAAAGTCGTCATTATCGATACTGGATGTGCTAACGTTTCTTCGGTTAAGTTTGCCATTGAGCGCTTAGGCTATCAGGTAACGATTTCTAAAGATCCTCAAGTTGTTTTGGCTGCTGACAAACTGTTTCTACCGGGCGTAGGAACTGCCAGCGAAGCGATGAAAAACCTACAAGAGCGCGATCTCATTGGCCTAGTTAAACAGGTTGAGAAACCACTGCTTGGTATCTGTTTGGGGATGCAATTGCTCGGGAAGGTCTCTCAGGAAAAAGGGCAAAAAGCGGATGAGTTAGTTGAGTGTCTTGGACTATGTGATGGTGAAGTTACGCTACTACAAACGGGTGAATTGCCGCTACCACATATGGGCTGGAACACGGTGTCTGCAAAAGCAGGTCACCCACTGTTCAAAGATATTGAAGAAGGTGAGTACTTCTATTTTGTACACAGCTTCGCTATGCCAGTAGGGGATTACACGATTGCCGAATGTGAATACGGTAACCCGTTCACTGCGGCAGTACAAAGCGGCAATTACTATGGCGTGCAATTCCACCCTGAGCGTTCTTCAAAAGCGGGCGCGAAGCTTATTCAAAACTTCTTAGAATTATAAAAGGAATTTAGTGTGATTATTCCAGCTCTTGATTTAATTGAAGGACAAGTGGTTCGCCTTTATCAAGGTGATTACGGTCAGGTAACCGAATACAAAGTCGATCCTGCAGAGCAGTTCAATTTGTACCACCAAGCAGGTGCAAACTGGCTACACTTAGTGGATTTAACTGGTGCGAAAGACACCACAGCCCGTCAGCTTGATTTGATTGCAAAGCTTCTTGCCAGCACGCCAGCGAACATCCAAATCGGTGGTGGCGTCCGTTCTGAACAAGATGTGGTTGACCTACTTGAGGCAGGGGCGCAACGCGTTGTTGTTGGCTCGACTGCAGTAAAACAACCGGAGCTTGTGAAAGGTTGGATGGAAAAATACGGCGCAGAGAAAATCGTTCTCGCGCTGGACATCAATATCGACCAAGACGGCACGCGTAAAGTAGCAATCTCTGGTTGGCAAGAAGATTCAGGTGTGACTATCGAAGCTCTTATCAACGACTATCTAACTGTGGGTCTACAACACGTGCTATGTACTGATATTTCTCGCGACGGCACGTTAGAAGGTTCAAACGTCGAGTTGTATGTCGACCTATGTAAACAGTACCCACAGGTGCAGTTCCAATCATCTGGTGGCATCGGTTCACTGGCTGATATCGAAGCACTTAAAGGTAGCGGCGTAGCAGGGGTGATTGTTGGTCGAGCACTACTGGATGGCAAGTTCACAGCAGAGGAGGCATTTGCATGTTGGCAAAGCGAATAATTCCATGTCTTGATGTTCGTGATGGTCAAGTGGTGAAGGGCGTTCAGTTCCGCAACCATGAAATCATTGGCGACATCGTTCCTTTGGCGCAGCGTTATGCACAAGAGGGCGCAGATGAGCTAGTGTTCTATGATATCACGGCGTCAAGTGACGGTCGTGTTGTTGACAAAAGTTGGGTTGCACGTGTCGCTGAGGTTATCGATATCCCGTTCTGTGTCGCGGGTGGCATTAAGTCCGCGGAAGATGCAGCGCGAATTCTTGAGTTTGGCGCAGACAAGGTGTCTATCAACTCACCTGCATTGGCAAACCCGCAGCTCATTACTGACCTTGCGGATAAATTTGGTGTGCAATGTATTGTCGTTGGTATCGACTCTTACTACGACAAGGACACTGGCAAGTATCAGGTGTACCAGTTTACTGGCGATGAAGAACGGACCAAAGCGACCCAATGGGAAACGTGTGATTGGGTGCAAGAAGTACAAAAACGTGGCGCAGGTGAAATCGTACTGAATATGATGAATCAAGACGGTGTACGCAATGGTTACGATATTGACCAGTTAAACATGGTTCGCGAAGTATGCAACGTACCACTGATTGCATCGGGTGGTGCGGGCGCCATGGAGCACTTTGCCGAAGCGTACCAAAAAGCCAATGTGGATGGAGCGCTTGCTGCATCGGTATTCCACAAACAAGTCATCAATATTGGTGAACTAAAGCAGTATTTGAAACAACAAAGCATTGAGGTACGACTATGAGTTTTAACACCGCCGAAGTAAGTTCGCTGTCTGAGCGTATCAACTGGGAGAACGTGGATGGTTTAGTGCCTGCTATCGTGCAAGATTTCCAATCCAGCCAAGTGTTGATGATGGGTTACATGAACCAAGATGCGTTGGCAAAAACGGGCGAAACGGGTCAAGTGACGTTTTTCTCTCGTACTAAGCAGCGTCTTTGGACTAAAGGTGAAACCTCGGGCAACGTGTTGCAGCTTAAGAATATCGCCCTAGATTGCGATAGCGATACACTACTGGTTAAAGTGAATCCCATTGGCCCGACTTGCCACACGGGCACAACGACGTGTTGGGATGGAGACCCGCAAGAAGAATCTCAAATGGTGTGGCTTCATCAGCTTGAGCAGCTACTGGCTGCCCGCAAGAGTGCCGACCCAGATTCCTCTTATACTGCCAGTCTTTATGCCCGTGGCACCAAGCGTATTTCGCAAAAAGTGGGCGAAGAAGGTGTTGAAGTCGCGCTTGCGGCGACGTCGGGTGATAAGGCGGAGTTAGTGTGTGAGTCTGCGGATCTGATTTACCACCTGATGGTACTGCTGCAGGATCAAGGCTTATCAATGAACGATGTGATTAACAAGCTAAAAGAGCGTCATAAATAGTTTGGACCTTTGACAATGACAGAGCGCCCTCAAATGAGGGCGTTTTTAGTATCTAGCCAGACACTGTTAGGATCATATTTCGAATAGGAAGTAGTAACCATAGCCAACAATTAAAGCGGGTAGTGCTGAGTACAATGTCGCGACTAAAGCGGCTTTAGGTGCAAGCGCAATCGCAGGGAACAACGCATCGCCATCATTTGAGATAGAATTTGCTAGTTGAGCTGATAGCGGAGCTGCGCCAGAGATATACAGACTGGTGATGAGGATCTGCGGACCACAGCCTGGCAACAAGCCGATCGTCAATCCCATAAGCGGCATCCATGTGCCCCAGCCAGAAAACGTTGTAGCGAGATCAATCTGACCAAAGAAAGTGATGAGTTCAAAAGCCATGAAAGCAAGAATCACCCATGCGGTAACAAAGTTTGTATCTTGTGCCGCTTTTTGAATTGGATGAGACGACACTTGTTTTGTGTCTTCTGCTACTGTTGATTCATAGTCTTTTATCTCTTTGGTTAACGACCACAGTAACATGCTGACAATGATAAGAATCGCACCCATCCACTCAATGGTCATTTCAGGTAAGTGAAACAACTGGTTAGCGTTAACCTGAAAAGAGCCTAGTGCTGCGATCACTGTGGCAGGTAAGAGAAGCCATTTCCAAAATGCACCTTGGAGGTTAATCGCTTTTTGTTCAAATTTGCTTGAGCTTTCGCGAGCACAGCAAAATTTATGGGTTACAGAACTGGCGTTAGGGCGAAGAAAGTCATCTTTGTGAAAGTAATTAACCACCCAACCAGAAATACAGCCAACGATAATTCCTACGCCGATGACTAAAAAACCGATGTCGGGTTTACTTGCCAGCAGTAGGAATGCAGCATCGCCCATTGTTGATGTCAGTACTGCGACTATAGCGCCAAATCCTACGCGGCCACTAACAAACTGAGTGGTAACAATGATGGCACCACCACAACCGGGTAGAGCCCCAAGCAGTGCAGCGAAGAACACCTGATGATCACGCGAGCTCTGGTAGAGATTTACTATTCGGTTCTCTCTGTTAAAGAAAATTGATAAGTAATGATAAATAGCGAGCGTAAACGCAACGTAGCTTGATACCGCCCAGAATGCGTCGGATAGAGTATTTACCGTTACAGCTCTTGTTGTCTCGCTAAGAATGAGTGCGATTAGCGAAACGGGCAGAATAAGACGTTTGTATGCTGGGCGAAATTGTCCGAGAGAGCACCAAGGTGGTAGAGAATAGTTCAATTTTAAAGAGTCCATAGGCGACCACAACAAGCAAATGCGAATTAATCTCAACTATATGCTAATGAGAATTATTTGCAATAAGTTTTGTGTAGAATGCAGTATGGATCAAACGAAC
>NZ_JATABG010000230.1:0-5693 GCF_036533755.1 Vibrio sp. M260118
GCTAATGTCAGTTCAAAGTTGAGCCATAGGCTGCGCATATCCATGTTTACTGTGCCCACTAAACAGAACTCTTCGTCGATGACTACGGACTTAGTGTGCAGAAGGCCACCGTAAAACTCATAGATTTTCACCCCGGCTTCAAGCAGTTCGCTGTAAAAAGCACGCGATGCCCATTGAACCATTAATGAGTCGTTTTTATGGGGGATGATGAGCTCAACGGTAATACCTCGGTGCGCGGTCATTTTTAGCGTCTCAAGCAGGTCAGCACTTGGAACGAAATAAGGCGTGGTGATTCGTACTGAGCGATTGGCTTGATTGATCGCTAAGGTCAAAACCTGAGAGATGAGGTGATCGGGCATGCCTGGGCCAGAGGGAACTACTTGAATCGGATGTTTTGGCTCGTCTGGATTAATTTTACATTCCGGTAGTGATGGGAAAGCCCTTGAACCTGTTTCAACTTCCCAATCCCAGCAGTGTATAGCAGACAATACATTAACGGTTGGTCCGGTGACGCGGATCATAATGTCAATCCACTGACCTACCCCGGAGTTTTGCTTAAAGAACGCCGGGTCGACCATGTTCATAGAGCCTGTGTAGGCAATCTTTTCATCAATGACAATGATTTTTCGGTGTTGGCGTAGATCGAGTCTGCGTAAAAAAATACGCCATGGGCTGACTTCGAGTGCTTGGACGACCTTGATGCCTGCTTTGCGCATTTGACCTACCCAGTTACTACGGAAGAAGCGCGGACTGCCTGCTGAATCGAGCAGTATCTTAACATCTACGTTACGTTTCGCCGCTCGGATTAGGGCGTTAGCAACCTCGTCTGCCTTGCCGCCTGGGTGCCAAATATAGAAAACCATGCGAATGCTGGTGTGTGCACCGTCGATATCTTGGATTATAGAGTTCAAGATATCCTCGGGGGAGCTTTGTAGTGACAGGGAGTTACCTGACAGCGCTGGTAAACCTAAACGGTTGTTACACAGTTCATCGATACGGTAGATATGGCGACCAAGGCTTTCTGGTGAGTGAGCCGCACATTCATCGAGCTTGGCAAACCAATCGGTAAAAGGGGAGAGCATCTCGTTGGCTCTTTCAGCTCTTTTTCGGCCTAGATTAAGTTCACCAAAAAGGAAGTAACAGACCACGCCCAAAATAGGAATGATGTAGATAATCATCAGCCAAGCGAGCGAAACGCTAACAGCGCGTCGCTTTAATACGACTCGGATCGTAACACCTGCGACTAAAATCCAATACAAGACGATCCCAGCAAGGGTAAGGAAGTGATAAAACTTTTCCATTCAGTAACCTAGGTAATCCAATGCTACTCAATAGTAGAGCTCAAACGAGATCACGACAAGAGGGATAAACGCAAAGAATACAATCAGTGATGGTTTGTATGCAAAAGGATGAATGTGTTATGGGATTGTAAAAACTAGTGCATAGAGGATGTTAAAGGCCAAAAAAACAGCATTTAAACATATTAATTACAAAGTTGATGGAAAAATAAACTAAATGGGCTTCCAATTTTAATCTTAAACTGGTTTACTTGCCATAACGTTAGCGTCACTGATAATTTTATTAAGTGTAAAAATAACTATACACCACTTTTAAAGACGCCTAACAGAAGCAAACACAACTTAAAAAACGATTTAATGGAGTAACCGTGGCTACAAGTTCAAGTGCACAGCCCCGTGATACGTGGGGGTCTAAATTAGGCTTCGTAATGGCAGCAGCAGGTTCTGCTGTTGGTTTGGGCAACATATGGAAGTTTCCTTACACGGCAGGTGAGAGTGGCGGCGGCGCGTTCGTTGCAATCTACCTTCTTTTCGTAATCTTCATCGGTTTCAGCGTTATGCTTACCGAATTCACTATCGGTCGTAAGACTGGCCTATCAGCAGTAGGTGCGTTCAAATCGACGGATCGTCGTTGGGCGTTCACTGGTGTCATGGGTGTACTAAGTGGCCTATTGATCATGGGTTTCTACCCAGTGGTTGGTGGCTGGGCACTCGCGTACATCTTCAAAGTAGGTGGTGGTCTACTGAGCACTCCTGAAGCGATTGGTGATAGCTTTGGTGGTTTCATTTCCGATCCGGTTCAGCCGCTAATGTGGATGGCAGTGTACCTATTCCTAAATATCATCATTGTAATTAAAGGTATTTCAGGCGGTATTGAAAAAGCAGGTAAGGTGTTGATGCCGTTACTGTTTGTTATCCTTATTACGGTTGCTGTTTATGGCATGACTCTACCAGGTGCAATGGCTGGTGTAGAATTCCTATTCAAGCCAGACTTTTCTAAGGTTGATAGCAGTGTTGTACTTGCTGCACTAGGCCAAGCATTCTTCTCACTCAGCTTAGGTATGGGTGCAATGTTGACATATGGCTCTTACCTTAAGAAAAAAGAGAACCTAGTTCAAACGACCGGTATGGTTACAGCGATGGATACAGGTGTTGCAATCCTAGCGGGTATTGCGATGTTCCCAGCGATGTTCGCATTTGGAATGGCTCCTTCCGCAGGCCCAGGTCTAGTATTCGTTGTCGTACCTCAGCTATTTGCTGAAATGGGTGGCGTGATTGGTTTGCTATTGGCTCTTATGTTCTTCCTAGGTCTAACCGTAGCGGCATTAACTTCATCGGTATCACTACTAGAAGTTGTGGTTTCTTACCTAATCGATGAGAAAGGTATGAAGCGTTCAACGGCCGTTATCTCTTCAAGTGTCGTGATGGCAACATTATGTGTATTCGCTTCGCTATCTTTGGGTGGCGTAGGCCCAACGCTATTCGGTACTGGCGCATTCGATATCTTCGATCTACTGACAGATAAGATCTTCTTAGCCGTGGGTGGTATGTTGATATGTATCTTTGCAGGCTGGCGCCTATCGCGTGCTGACCTTGAAAAAGAGATCACTAACGATGGCGAAGTTCCATTCCCTCTATTTAACCTGTGGTACAACCTAGTTAAGTACGTTATCCCTGTAGCAATCGCAATTGTTGCATTCATGGGTATCAAGTCAGGTTTCGATAGTGGTAAAGGTGAAATCATGTTGTTGGGTATTGGTCTCATCGCTGTAGCAGGTATCTTCTCTAAGAAGCTATAACTGAACACAAGAATAGCAAATGGATTAAAACCTCCCTGTCGGGAGGTTTTTTTTTGCTTATCTACTATTTTATTAAAGGAATAAGTTATTTAGTCGCTATTATTGATAAATAAAATGATTGGTTGCATATGTCGTCGTTTAAGGAAGGTGTGTCGTGAAATTGTCTGTTAGAAAGAAGTTGTACGCGGGCTTCGGCTGTGTATTGGCCATTATGACTGTAATGGCCGGTTTGATTTGGCTTGAGGTTAGCCAATCTTTAGATATTGCAACCGAAATCAAAGATGATGATGTGCCTGAGTTAGTCGGTTATCTAGTGTTGGCAGATCAAGCGGCAGATGTTTATCGGGATGCGACAGGCTCAATTATTGGAACACCTGGTTCGCTCGAAGCTTACGAAAGAAATAAGCAAGAGTTTACTGATGCTATTGCTGTAGTCAAAAACCTTGAAACACCGGGAGGTGAAGACTATCAACGCATTGAGCAGGTTGAACTTTATATGTCCTCGTTTGTTAGCGCATTCGAGCGCGATATTATTCCCAATGTCGGCACGAGTAACATATCTGAACAAGCGACTGTGCTTAGAGGGCTGTATGAGGAGTATGTCGAGCCGATAGAGATACTTTTGGATGACGTTTCAGTTTCGGTACAAGACGGTGTGGATGATGCGCTGGTGGACCTTACCGGTTCGTTCGCCACTATCGAGACGACAATGTTATCGCTATTCGTCGTTGCTTTGCTGCTGACGTGTGGTATCGCATACTGGTTATCAAACTCTATCACTACCCGTTTAACTAAGCTTGATGGAGTGGCTCAGCGTGTGGCAGAGGGTGATTTGACTGCGAAAGACATCCAAGATGACTCTGGTGACGAGTTGGCGAACTTGGCGCTATCAATCAATAAGATGCAATCGTCGCTCAAGACCCTGATTGGTTCGATTTACTCTGTGTCAGAACAGGTAAAAACAGTGACCGGTACCCTCTCTGAAACCAGCCAAGACATAGTCGCCGGGGCGTCGGCTCAAGCAGACAAGGCCAACCTCATAGCGACCGCTGCTGAACAACTGAGCCTCACGATCTCAGAAGTCGCTCAACAAGGCTCTGCAACGTTTGAAGAGGCTAAAAGATCCGAGTACAGTGCGGAGTCGGGACGAAATGTTATCACTGAAATGGTTGATTCGATTCAAAAAGTGAGTCTGCAAATGACTGAGATGTCGAATCAGATGAACGATCTGGGGGAGCATGGGGAACAGATCGGTTCAGTCATTCGAGTTATTGAAGGAATTGCTGAGCAGACTAACTTATTGGCATTGAATGCTGCGATAGAGGCGGCACGTGCAGGGGAGTTCGGCCGTGGTTTTGCCGTCGTTGCGGATGAAGTTCGAGCGCTGGCGGAGCGAACAACCACTGCGACGAAAGAAGTGGCAGGTATCATCCAACAGATTCAGTCGGGCACTCAAGAAGCAGTAACCTATACGCAAAAAAATTGCCAATTAGTCGAGGTTGGGGTAGAGCGCAGCTCAGGGGCGGTCACTGCGTTAAATGAAATTGTGACCGGTGCTGCCAATGTGCAGGGAATGGTTAACTCGATTGCGACTGCGGCGGAAGAGCAAACTGCAGTAACAAAAGAGATCGCGGCTGATATTACCGCAATCAGCGATATCTCGGAGCGATCATTAGCGCTTGCAAATAGTAGCTCTGAAAATGTAGATGGTTTGAATGCTAAAGTGGCAGAACTTGAAAGTTTAGTAAACAAATTCAAGCTTAGTTAAGGCTCTCTAACCAAGCGAGACTGGCTTTCACAAGGATAATGGGTATACTCATGCCTCCGAAGCGGAGCCAGTCAAATGTTTGATATTCTATATACCCATCCAGACTTTATCGTCATCAACAAACACCCTAATGTCTCTGTACATAAAGATGATGGTGATGTCATGCTGCTGCAAGAAGTTGCTAAGCTGACGGGAGAACAGCAGCTCTACCTTATCCATCGATTAGATAAAATGACTTCTGGAATACTGCTATTAGGGAGAAGCGCTAAGGCGGCGAGTCAGATCTCTAGCTTGTTCGCTGAGCGCAGTGTTGAGAAATTTTACCTTGCCATTGGCAGTAAGAAACCTAAGAAGAAACAAGGCTTGATCACGGGTGATATGGAACGTTCACGTCGCTCATCTTGGAGGTTGGTCAATACTCATGCCAACCCTGCAACAACCCAGTTTCTTTCTACTGCTGCCTCTCCGGGTGAACGTCTGTTCGTGTGTAAGCCTTATACAGGTAAAACCCATCAAATTAGAGTCGCGCTCAAATCAATCGGTTCAGGTATTGTTGGCGATCCAATCTACAATGCAGGAAGTCACTCAGATCGCGGGTATTTACACGCATTTGCGCTGCGCTTTGAACTCAATAATCAAGCCTATGAGTTTGTGTGCGATCCGCGCAGTCATGAACTTTTGGGTGAAAAATGGAACGAAGAAATTGTTAGCCAAGGTATCGAATATTGGCTGAAACCATGGGAGCTATCATGGCCGAAGATCAACAAATAAACCCTTTTGCAATGCAGGCGGAACAACTTCCTGTTTTCTTTGAGCAGCTTCATCAGC
>NZ_JATABG010000231.1:0-5684 GCF_036533755.1 Vibrio sp. M260118
GATCCTTCGCGGCCATCTGCGCCCATACCGGTAAGAACCATCGAAAGCACTTGGTCAGAATAGATTTTAGCTGCACTACCGAATGTCACATCAACACAAGGCTTGTAATTCATCCGTTCACCGCCATCAATAATGCGCAGTTTCGCTGAGCCAGGACGCCCTTCAATCATCATCTGCTTACCGCCAGGAGCCAAATAAGCCACACCTGGTTTTAGCGCATCACCGTCTTCCGCCTCTTTGACTTGAATTTTGCACAAAGAGTTTAAACGACTAGCAAACGCTGCGGTAAATGTCGCAGGCATATGCTGAATTAACACAATAGGGTGTGGATAGTTGGCTGGTAACTTGGTCAGAATCTTCTGCAGTGCAACTGGGCCACCGGTTGATGTACCAATCGCGGTTAGCTGATACTTTTTACCACTGGCTTTAAAACGCGTAGCAACGGTAGGCTTGCTCGCTGGAGCCGTCGGCGCTGCAGGTCTAAGCGATGAACGCGTCGTTGCTGGTTGCGAAGCTGGGCGAGTCGGCGCTGCAGGTTTTGGAACTGCTCGGCGCATGAACGCACGCTTAGAGGCGATTTGTAGCACACGTTGCTGTAGCAAAGCCGTCGCCTCATCACGGTTACGTGCGATATCTTCAAACTTCTTAGGCAAGAAATCCAAAGCACCTGCATCAAGCGCATCTAGGGTTGCTTTAGCGCCGTCGTGAGTCAGCGAAGAGAACATCAAGATCGGCACAGGACTCTTGGCCATGATTTCACGGACGGCAGTGATACCGTCCATGACTGGCATTTCAATATCCATTGTAATGACATCAGGCTTGATTCGTAACGCTTTGTCTACTGCTTCCTTACCGTTGGTCGCAACGTCTATTACCTCTAGACGAGCGTCAGAGTTAATGATTTCACTCACTCGACGGCGGAAAAAACTCGAATCATCGACTACTAATACTTTGATCGCCATATTTGTCCTTCTATTTTTCGCGATTTAGATTCGAGAAGCAGCGGCATACTGCTTAAGCAAATCTGGCACATCCAAGATAAGCGCGATGTGACCATCACTTGTAATGGTCGCCCCTGCCATACCAGGTGTACCTTGTAGCAAGTTATCAAGCGGCTTGATGACCACCTCTTCTTGACCAATCAAGGTATCGACAACAAAGCCAACACGCTGGCTACCAATCTGAACAATAACAACATGTCCATGACCTTTGCGCAATTCGACTTGACCAACTTGTGGCGCTAACCAGTTTTGTAGATAGAACAACGGAATCGATTTTTCACGTACGATAATGGTTAACTGACCATCAACCACGTTAGTGCGGCTCAAATCCAAGTGGAAAATTTCGTTCACACTTGCCAACGGCAGAGCAAATGGGTGATCCGCAACACCAACCATCAGTGTTGGTAGAATCGCAAGTGTCAGAGGTACCTTAATGGTGATCTTAGTGCCTTTACCCATTTCAGAGTCGATATCAATCGAACCATTTAGCGTGTTGATGGCCGTTTTCACTACGTCCATACCAACACCACGACCAGAAATATCTGAAATCTGCTCTTTACTTGAGAAGCCCGGCATGAAGATAAGGTTGAAACACTCTTTATCGGTCAGTCTTGACGCCGCATCTTCATCCATTACGCCTCGTTTAACTGCGATAGCGCGTAGTTTGTCTGGATCCATACCGCCGCCATCATCAACGATAGCAAGTTCGATATGATCGCCTTCTTGCGAAGCCGATAGAATCACTTTACCTGTCTTAGGCTTACCTGCTGCAACACGTGCGTCAGGCATTTCAATACCGTGGTCAACCGAGTTACGCACCAAGTGAATCAATGGATCCGCGAGTGCTTCTACAAGGTTCTTATCAAGATCCGTGTCTTCACCACGCATCTCTAGGTTGATATCTTTCTTCAAGCTACGTGCTAAGTCTCGAACAACGCGAGGGAAACGACCAAATACTTTCTTAATTGGCTGCATACGCGTTTTCATCACCGCACCCTGAAGATCAGCGGTAACAACATCTAAGTTAGCAACCGCTTTCGACATCTCTTCGTCGTTGCTATTTAGCCCTAAGCTCAAGAGTCGGTTACGCACCAATACTAGCTCACCTACCATGTTCATAATGGTATCTAGGGTTGAAGTATCAACACGAACAGTCGCTTCAGCTTGGGGCTTCTTAGCCGGAACCGCAGCGTCTTTCTTCGCTGGCGGCTTAGGTGCTTCTTTTGGCGCTGCCTGAACCGCTGCAGCAGGCTTAGCTGCCGGTTTAGGCTCTGCCGCAGGTGGTGGAGCAACTGCCGCTGCAGGTTGTGTTGCGGCGTCTAACTCTTCGATAGATGGACCTTTACCTGAACCGTGAAGATCATCAAGCAGTTTCTCGAACTCTTCATCGGTCATTAGGTCACTGTCACCGGCAGCGGCCGATACCGTTGCAGCGTCTGGCGCTGGCGCAGCAGGTGCCGCTGCAGTAACAGGTGTTGCGTCACCTTTACCAGGGCCTTGTCCTGTGCCATGTAGCTCATCAAGCAGCTTTTCAAACTCATCGTCAGTAATGTCACCACTCATATCCGCGCTTGCAGCTGGCGCAGCAGGAGCCGGTGATGCAGGCGCCTTAGCAGCACCTGGCGCACTACCTGAACCGTGCAGTTCGTCGAGTAGCTTTTCAAATTCATCTTGGGTAATTTCATCAATAGAACCTGATGAGATCTCTGCTTTTGGTGCTTCCACCGCAACAGGTTCTTCAACCACGGGTTGTTCAATTACTGGCTCAGCCACCGCAGCGGGAGCTTCTGCTACGACTTCGTCTTCAGACTCAGGCTTACATAGTCGATGTAACTCGTCCAATAGAGACTGCTCTGCTTGAGGAAGAGGTTCACGGTCTTGAACAGCTTGGAACTGTTCATTAACGGTGTCCAATGCCTGAAGCATAGTGTCCATCAGGCTTGCGCTAACTGAACGTTGCCCATTACGCAAAATATCGAACACATTCTCGGCACCATGACAGGTGTCCACGAGCTCAGTTAACGCTAGGAAGCCAGCACCACCTTTAACGGTATGGAAACCGCGGAAAATGGCGTTGAGCAAGTCTTTGTCTTCTGGGTTATTTTCCAGCTCAACCAACTGCTCAGAGAGGAGTTCCAAAATCTCCCCAGCCTCGACTAAAAAGTCCTGTAGGATGTCTTCGTCTAAATCGTAGCTCATATGTTACCTCTAAAACCCAAGACTTGAGAGTAAGTCGTCGACTTCGTCTTGTGATGAAACGGCATCATCCCTTTCTTGAGGGTTCAAAATTGGCCCCTCTGGATCTATCGATGCTTTGTTCTTGTTATTCGTGCTTTCTTCCAGTTGGCTCGAACCAAACGCGGTTAGGATTTCAACTAACCTGCCCTCAACCTCATCCACTAAAGTGATGACGCGGCGGATAATTTGACCTGTTAAGTCTTGGAAGTCTTGAGCCATTAGAATCTCTGTCAGTTGGCCTCGAAGCTCTGAGCTGTCGCCTTCCACTTCACCGAGCAAGTTGTCGATGCGATGGCAGAGCGCTTTAAACTCAGCGAGGTCGATACGACCATGCATTAGCTCGTTCCATTGTGGACGCACTTGAAGTAGTCCTTCGTGAAGATTGTCGGCAATGGGCATACAGCGGTCGACTGCATCCATAGTTTTATTCGCAGCAACCTCTGTTTTGTCAATGACGTATTGGAGGCGATCCCTTGCATCTGGGATTTCGTCATTGGCAATTTCACTCATGCGCTCATCCGTACTGAAATGCTTGATTGACTCGTGCAGATCACGAGTCAACTCCCCAATTTCTTGGAACATCGGATTAGAAGTGCTTTCATACAGGTCTTTGACAAGAAGGTTAGCTTCCTGCTGTTGACCTGCTTCCAACATCTCTACGAGTTGTTTTGCCTGTTCTAATGAAATCATTCTGAGTTGGCCTTTAGCGCCTTAAGTCAATACCTTGACTTATAAACGTTCAAAAATTTTATCTAGTTTTTCTTTCAGTGTTGCAGCCGTAAATGGCTTAACGATGTAGCCGTTTACACCTGCTTGTGCAGCTTCGATAATCTGCTCACGCTTAGCTTCAGCAGTGATCATCAGAACAGGTAGGTGTTTCAACTCGTCGTCTGAACGAATGTGCTTAAGAAGATCGATCCCCTGCATTCCTGGCATGTTCCAGTCGGTAACAACGAAGTCGAACTCGCCTTTCTTGAGCATTGGTAACGCCGTTAAGCCGTCATCTGCTTCTTGAGTATTGTTGAACCCAAGGTCGCGTAGGAGGTTCTTAACTATACGGCGCATTGTTGAAAAGTCGTCAACAATAAGGATTTTCATGTTTTTATTCAAAATTGCCTCCACTGAGTTCGAGATCAGTGATTTTTACTCGTTATTTGTCCAAGCACTTAACTTAGTGCGCAGACGCTGCATTGATTGGCTTAGTATTTGGCTCACGCGTGACTCGCTGACACCAATCACTTCACCGATTTCTTTTAAGTTTAACTCTTCATCATAATAAAGCGAAAGTACTAGAGCTTCACGCTCTGGAAGCGATTTAATTGAATCTACTAGTGCTTTTCGAAAAAATTCGTCTGCTACACCTTGGAATGGCGCGTTATTTTCGTCCGCATCTTCTGGAGAAATTGCGTCTTCAGACACACCAAGATCTTCAATTCCAACCAAACGTGAACAGTTAATATCTGTCAAAATTGTGTGGTACTGCTCCAAGCTAATACCCATGTGTTGCGCAACTTCTGCATCAGTTGGGTCTCGATTTAACACGCCTTCTAACGCAGAAATCGCTTGGCTAACTTCACGATTATTCTTATGTACCGAGCGCGGAACCCAATCTCCACGCCTTATATCGTCAAGCATAGCACCCCGTATGCGAATACCAGCATACGTTTCAAAACTAGCGCCTTTACTACCGTCGTAATTTTTTTGTGCTTCAAGTAGACCTATCATGCCCGCTTGAATAAGATCTTCCACTTGAACACTAGGCGGTAGGCGTCCGAGTAGATGATGAGCAATACGCTTCACCAGCACCGAGTATTTCTCTAGAAACGCTCGTTGGCTATCTTGATTCGCATACTGTTCATAGGTCAAAGCCTTATTCACCAAAAGGTTCCTCTAGCATCTCAGTTCTATTTAGTAATCGTTCGACAAAAAACTCAAGATGTCCACTCGGTGTTTTCGGTATTGGCCATGTTAACGCTTTATTTGCTAATGATCCTATCGCCAATGCCGCTGGAGATCTTGGAAATGCGTCAACAACAATCTTTTGTTTCTTAACAGATTGTCTCACTTTATCATCCAACGGAATACATGCTACGAGCTCAAGGCTCACATTCAAGAATCGCTCTGTGACCAATGTCAATTTTGCGAACAATTCTCTGCCTTCTCGATAGCTTCTGACCATATTTGCAACAATTTTAAAGCGCTGCACCTGATGTTCTTTGCTTAACAACTTAATTAAAGCATATGCATCAGTAATGGAAGTAGGTTCGTCACAAACCACAATAACAACGTCTTGGGCTGCACGTGAAAAACTCACCACCATGTCCGAAATTCCGGCTGCTGTATCTATCAGTAGCACGTCCATTTCGTCTTCCAAACTACCAAACGCTCGGATTAAACCAACATGTTGCGCATGAGATAGCTCGGTCATTGATTGAGTACCGGAGG
>NZ_JATABG010000232.1:0-5680 GCF_036533755.1 Vibrio sp. M260118
CCCCATATGGCGGCTAGGCATATTAAGCGAACAAAGCTTGCTGAACTCATGAGCTATCCTTCTATTTTGTTACGCCAATGTGAACTAAACCAGTCGAATAGGCAATAGCAAAAAGGATTAGATTTCCGTTAATGGCTAGGATTTTATCCTGTTTGCCATTGAGTGGGAAAACGGCTGATATTTATTGTCGTCAAGCGCTGCTTTGCGGTTTAGCTTAAGTTGATATCAGCTATGCTACGGTGGTTAGTGTGTATGAATTTAATTGTGAACATCCGTAAGGGGGTGCGAAAGCACGGCTTCGAGATGTCAACGCGACAGGCATGGAAGTGCGGAATCAAGGCGAATCTTGTAAAGCGTGTTATCGGTGTCGTTCACGGGCAGGTAGTGTGTGTGATTGAAGGGGTTAGGCCAGAGCTTTCAACTGAGATGAATAATGCGCTGCATAGTGAAGAGAAGCAGGGTAGATATGTCTTTGTCGGCGGTGTCGTATGGCTACCGAATGACTTACTCGCCCCCGCGTTCCCTGACTTCATGTTTATGCACCTACGCAATCTGGGCACTAAGCACAAATACATGACAGATGATGAATTGTTTTTGAATCTTGCCTGATTCTCTTCATCTAGCCCAAGGAGCGTGTGTGCTCCTCGGGCTATACCATCGAGTTAATGGTCTAAGTAGAGGTAGTTTTGCCAACTCTTCATGCGGATTAGCACCTTACGCATGATGGATACATGCGTGAAGCTGTCTGAGTAAACGGCAACTTCCACAGCTGTGCCTAGTGGAAGGTGGTAGTCAGAAAGATCATCAGTAATTTTCAGCTTGGCAAATACTCTGCCGCTGGTACGAAGTGCTTCCGTCCCAAGTAAAGTACCGCGTGCTTGAAATTGGCTCTCACCAATAGCAGGCAATACTTCAACCACTTCACCTTTAAATACTTTTCCAGGTAGTGCTCTAAACAAAAATTCTGCTTCAAAGCCTGGGCGTAGTCGCTGTAAAGAGTTTTGACGGAATGCGGCAGTGTAAAACTTCTCTTCAGTGTGGACAAACGTCATCACTGGCGATAGTGGTAAAGGAACGGCCATTACACCTGGTCTCAGGGCGAGCTGAGTAGCGAAGCCATCCGTTGGTGCTACGACGACCGTTTGTTCTAAATTAAACTCCGCTTGGCGTAGCTCTTCGATTAAACGAGCGACGGTTGTATTTTCCCCGCCAATTTCAGAGTCTAATGCCAATTGAGCTTGTTCTACCTTTGCATCGGCCACGTTAACTGAAGATTCAGCAGCTTTGTAAGCTTGGCGTCGAGTATCGAGCTGTTGCTCAGTAAATGCACCACTGTTGAAACCGCGTTGATAACGGTCAAACTCGCGTTGCGCCTTGTCTCTTTCTGCAATTGCTTTGTTTTTTGCTGCAAGGGCTTCTTGTAAAACAGAATCTAAGCCTAGTGCGCCTTGGCTGGCTTCCTTAATTTGTGCTTTCTTTTTAGCAACTTCCGCTTCATAAGGAATGGGGTCGATTCTAAACAGCACGTCTCCTTGCTTAAGCGGTGTATTAGCCTCAACGGGTACTTCAATCACTCGGCCTCTGACGCCTGAGACAATTGGGGTCGTGGAGTAAACTTGATTACCAATCTGAGTAAATGGGTGATTGTAGTTCATTAGCAGAATTAAGGTGCCTATTAACACGACCCCACCAAGTACTGCAGTCGGGACGGTCCACTTGTTGAGTGGAATATTGAACACTTTGAAGATGGCGATACAAAGCGCTGTGTAAGTCAGAATGAGTAGCAAATCCATTATTTTTCCTCCTCATTGCTGTTCATTCGTGCTTGAACAGACGGTGGGCTTTGATCTTTCTGTTTTAGCTCTTCCATCTCTTTTTGTAGCTGTCGAACTTGGTCGATAAGGGTGTCTACACGGTGATGAATGTCATGTTGCTCTTCTTCGAGCTTTTGGAATCCCCAACCTCGTTCTTTTCGCCATAGGGTTGCCCATATCCACAAAAATGGCCATAGAGCGTGAAGAGTAAAAAGGCTTACCCAACCCGCATAATGAATGGCGTCTTGATGAGGGTGGTCACGCTCTTTTGATATTTCATATGGGATATCGTGAATGACAATAATGCCGTAGAAGATAACCAAGGCTACGAATATCAGCAGACCTAACGCGAAGTAATCTAGAAACATACCAACTGTCCTTGTTTAAAATACAGTGAATAGATAATGAGGTATTCCTATAGAGTATAGAAATAAAATCAATGAATTAGATATGCATTAATTGATCTTGATAGCAATAATGGCGCATATATTAAATCAATATCGAGATTATTGAGTGGTGAAACAAAAAAGCACACAAAATGCCTAATGCGACGATCACTAGGCATTCGAAAGTGGTTGAGGGACTATTCGGTACAGACCTGATTTCGGCCATTAGCTTTGGCACGGTAGAGGGCTTTGTCTGCGCGATAGAAAGTGCGCTGAGTATTCTCCCCCTCACGGTGAAGGGTAATACCAATACTAACGGTTAAGCCTCGCTCACCAAGTATGTTTTGCCAGCCAAATTTGAAAATACGTTCGCGGTAGTTCTCTGCATGCATTTCGGCTTGCTCTAGAGTTGAGCGTTCTAATATGACTAGGAACTCCTCGCCACCAAAGCGCACGCAAGAAGCCCCACGGAACTTAAAGTAAGCAGCAAGTTCGTGCGAGACGTTAACAATCGCCTTATCACCAACCAAGTGGCTGAGCTCGTCATTAATCGATTTAAAGTGGTCAATATCCACGACCATTAATGCAAATGGCACATCATGCAGCAATAGGTCTTTCAACTTAACATCGAGCCAACGACGATTGTGTAGAGATGTTAGCGGGTCTGTAAATACATCCTGTTGCAATTGGGCAACGGTGTGTTTTTGACTCTCTGTGGTTTCTTTTAGTTCGCGGTTTTCTTGTTCAGATAGAATGAGTTTCAGTTGCAGCTCAAAGCGAGAAAGTCTTCTTAATTGGCTTGCACCCAGTTCCCCAATAGGAATTTTTTTCATTAAATCGCTTTCGATTCGGTAGGCGCTTTTTTGGTTCTCTAACGCTCCTTTAAAGTCTTGTTTTTGTTCGCATATTTCACTGAGAGAGTTACAGAGTTTAAGATTAAGGATCGGCGATGCGTATAGCTTCACTCGTCGGCGCGCCGATTCGAGTACCCAGTTAGCGATATGAGGCTTGTTTTGTTCGCTTAGGCAGGCTGCGAGTTCTAGGCGAATCATATTCGAAAGCCAGTTTGAGTGGATATTGCCCGCAGAGTACTGGACATTGCCAAGACATTGCATCGCAAGTTCCATTTGCTTGTCCTGACGGTAGAGTTTAGCTTGATAGAGAAGCACTTGACCTGTAAGCAGCTTGTCACTGACCAGGATACTCAGCTCTTCGCACTCTTTGATTAGATCATTTGCCGCGGTTGTGCGTTTGAGCTCAATGTAACAAGAGAGCATATAAAGTTTATATCGAAGCCGCAACGATCGGCTGCTGATCGCGTGGTCGATACTATCGATTTTTTGGTAGTACCTTAGCGCGCGGTTGTGGTCACCGTAGGCATCACATAAATTGCCCATACCAAGCACAGAAAGAACATAGGCGTCTATAAAACCACTGTCGACAGCAATGGTTGAAGAGGTAATATATTGGTTCAATGCACCGTGGAAATCGCCATTCTCAACCAATCGGTCAGCAAGGCTGTTGCGTACTTCTAGGATAAGTTCAGCATCTTCAGGCAATGAGAGATAATCAAGTGCTTCGACCAACTCCTCGATACTGGTTTGCAGTTGTTTAAGCTCGACACGAAACTCAGCACTGATAATTAGGCACTGTGCGACCTCTTGAGGTGTAGTGGCAACATGCTGACGGGCATGGTTCCAAAATATAATGGCTTCTTCACCGGAAACGGACGAAGGATCTAAGCCTGAGTCAGAAATTTTATTGAGTAAGGCTTCCATGCTGTTCGTCCTGTAGCTGACTGTCTTCTAGTTGTTCTAAGGTGAATGGGAAAGTAAGTATATCTTGGAAACTCACCTTAGGCAGTGAATCGTCTAGGCCTTTCCTATGCCAAGGATATATTTCGATCATTTTAGCTAGTACATGGAAAACGTTAAGGGCCTCTTCGCCTCTATCCGCAAGCAGTATGCCTAGTCGTTCGCGGCTAAGACGCGCGAGCATATCTTGCTTGTTACAAAGCGAGTGGGCGAGTTCGGTACACACATCCAAGTAGTTGGGGTCACTATGTTGAATAACAATAACCGCATGATTTGAACGTTTAAGCTCGGTTTTAAACAAAACCAGTTGTTCCCACCAATAGGTCTCTGAGACCATTTGACTCAGTTGCTTTTCTGGATCGAATTCGTGTTGACCGCGAATTCGGTTGATCAGTTTACGCGCGCGTTGCTCTAGTTGTCGCTTCGACGCTCGGGCCTTGTCATTACTCACTCGAGCCGTTTGTTCACGCAGCATATCGGTGGAGTGTTTGCGATATTTTTTGAACGCTTCCAACGCGGTTTCAAAATCCCCTGACTCTTCAGCTACGCGAGATTGCTGGAAGCAGATCTGTGATAGCAGTTCGCCATTGTCAAAGCTGATGGCTGATTGCTCCGCTTGAACCAATAGCTGCGCAGCCTTTTCGGGACGTTTGCGAAGTAGTTCTACTCTAGCGCGACTAATATATGAGTGAGCTTTCATCCACACTAAGTCGTGTTGCATGGCGATTTCGTGAGCTTTACGTGTTGCTTCTTCAGCGTCTTCTACGCGTTCGAGGCCCAAAAGGGCTAAGCCTCTAAAATCCCAGATTTCTGCTTGCCAAGTGTTGTCGTTGTGTTCTTTTAGCGCCTCTGCTGCCCCATCAAGTACAGACAACATTTCAACGTAGTTGTTTAGCAAGTAGTGATCCCAGGCTAGCAGAATACGAGCTTTACCTTCGAGCAGGTTAACACGGGCGTTGTTGGCGACGATTACAGCGAGCTCATGAGTTGTTTTCGCTAGATTGTATTCATGAGTCATACGCCAAACGTTGCCTAGTCCTATTAGGGCTTCGAGTTGTATTTCGACTTCATCAACCAGTGCGGACTGCTCTAGTGCATTAATCCAGTATTGTTGGGCAGAGTAGTAACGTGCTTGCCCCCAGTAATGTAGGGCATAAATGTGGAGAATTTCAGGGAGTAGGTCGTCGGTGTCGAGAGCATTGAGCTTACTGTGGGCCTCTTTAATGAACTTTAGGCCCTTGCGGTAATCCATTATGCACCAGGCACAGCGAGACATGATGATCAGGCACTGAATCTCGCCTTCTGGGTAGAGTATTTGTGCTGAACGTGCTGCACACTGCTCAGCTATAGCCCAAGTTTTTTCCGGCTCCGATTCGACCTTGTTCTTTAATTGGTCTATTTCGATCTCTAGAAGTCGCTGGCTTTTATCCAATGAATCAATCCTATAACACTAATACCGACTAGCATACACGATACACAAGGTAATTATATGAATAGCCATGCGTTAATCTCTACTAAAAGTAGCAAATCAGCGGGCGATTAACGGTACACGTCACAATACCGGGGTATCAGCCCCTCATAATTATGAAAGTAAGTCGCGCAGAGTCAAAGGCGATTGAGTTAGCTCTAGATTCTGAGCGGCGGTTTTGCCTGTCTTATCCTGATA
>NZ_JATABG010000233.1:0-10655 GCF_036533755.1 Vibrio sp. M260118
TCCAGTTAGTTGTTTTGTAACGAGGTTTAGGCATGAGGCTACGACGATTGATGGGCGTAGCCGCTCAGATCGTAGTTTCTTGATTTAGTTCCATCGAATTACGCAACAAAGCCGTTATTTATTATCAAAAGAAACTCTAAGGTCTATACTCAAAAATAAACTATTGATTTAACAATATGACACGTCGCCAAGAAATAGAAGACAGCCTCCAAAGCCCCTTATATAGTCGCATCGGTCGGCGCATCATTCTCATCATGGTACTCCTCAGTGGCCTGATCACTATTTTCACCACACTATTACAGCTTTCTTGGGATTATAAAAAAGAATTCGATACCGTTAACCAACGGCAACTCGAGATCCGTGATATTCACATTCCGCTACTCGCTTCTTCTGCGTGGAACTTTGACTTGCAATCACTGCAACAAGAGATAAATGGTTTGGTAAATCTATCGAAAATTGATTTCCTCAAGGTCGAAACGGGAGGCTACAATTTTGAGTCTGGAAAAATGGTCACGGTCAATGCGATAAACAAGCAGTACCCCTTGCTTTATAAACATCCAGACAGCGGTAAAGTAGAACAAATTGGTCAACTCTACATGCAATCTAATGCGCAGGAGATATACAACTATCTGATATGGCAAGCTGTGCGCACGCTACTACTCAACTCGGCCAAAACACTGCTGGTTTGCTTACTGGTATTGATGGTTTTCCACCGCAGTATCAACCAAAGGATTTTCTACATCGCTCAGTACTTAAGGAAGTACAACCCTCTTCATCCAGCGGAGCCTTTAGTTCTTGAGCACCAAGCATGGATTTCTGAAAAAAACGATGAGCTTGACTGGCTTGGCGAAGAGGCGAATAAGATCACCAATAACGTTACGCTACTCTACAACAACATTAAACAAGAGCAAGAGCGCCTCAAGGAATTTGCTCTCATATCAACTGATTGGATGTGGGAGACCAATCAGCATAATGAGCTCATCTATTGCTCCGATTGCATGAAAGAGGCATTGACTATTGAACATCACACCACCCCTAAACTTAGTGACCTTGCAGCGCTAAGTCACTGTAACCAGCTCCATAAGAACATTCAGCAGCAAAACTCATTCTCAAGATGCGAAGAAACCATTAATCTAAATCAGTCTGAGCAACACTTGATGTTTCAAGCCAACGCTCGCTATAAAGATAATAAGTTCCTAGGGTTCCGCGGCACCGCAATAAATATAACTGAGCTAAAACTGACTCAACTAAAACTTGAAGAGCTTAACCAAAATCTCGAACACACGGTGGCAACTCGTACCTTAGATCTCAAACAAAGCATGGATCAATTGAAACATGCACAAGAGCAACTGGTTGAATCTGAGAAGTTGGCGGCGCTCGGTGGGTTGGTTGCTGGGGTTGCTCACGAAGTTAACACGCCACTTGGGATCGCGGTTACTGCAACGTCTGTGATTCGTGACGTAACAGAAGAAGCCAATCAAGCCTTTGCTAACCAAACTCTCACCACGGACCAATTTAAGTCACTGATGGAGAGGATGTCTGAAAGCACAACGATGCTCGAACACAATCTCAATAGAGCGGCAAAACTCATCAAAGACTTCAAGCAAACGGCCGTTGACCAAGTTTCCGAGAGTCGAAGCCAATTTCAAGTGTATCAGGTATTAGATGCGCTGATCGCTAGTGTCCACCCCGAAACCCGAAAGGTGCCTGTCGTGCCTGTACTTGAGGGCGATACCAACACAACAATGAACAGCCTGCCGGGGGTGCTGACTCAGGTCATTTCGAATCTGATCATGAACAGTATTAACCATGCGTTCCACGAGCAAGGTTCACCACAAATAACCATTGCTTTCCACCAAAATGGCGACATGATGGTATTCGAATATCATGACAATGGCAGCGGTATAGAAGCCTCGCTTCATCACAAAGTATTTGAGCCTTTCTATACTACCAAACGCGGTAAAGGTGGATCAGGGTTAGGTTTAAATTTAGTGTTTAACTTAGTGAAACAAAAACTGAAAGGTGATCTGGTATTTAACTCAGCACCGGGTGAAGGTGTCCATTTCGAACTCACGCTACCAAAGAACTTGCCCATCAGCGATGAGCCTGGGCACGAGTTTGAGTATCACATATAAAAATGATTGATTTAGGGTCTGTTGACCCTAATCAGGCAACGAGTTACGAATCTCGATAAATTCATTCCAATGATCAACAAGTAAATCGACGAGCTTAGGTTCGAAGTGGAGGCCTCTTTGATTGAGGATTTCAGCCTTAATATCTTTATCGCTCCAAGGCTCTTTATAGCTTCGCTTAGCACCAAGCGCATCAAATACATCCGCCAATGCGGCAATACGACCACTAATTGGAATATCTTCACCTTTCAACCCATTAGGATAGCCCGTACCATCCCATTTTTCATGGTGATAGGCGGCAATTTCTTTTGCTACAACTATCAAACGGCGTTTTGAACGGCTAAGAATTTCTACGCCATAATCGACGTGCTTTTTCATGATATCCCACTCGTGCTTATCGAGTTTGCCTGGTTTATGTAAGATCGAGTCAGGCACGGCCACTTTACCGACATCATGGAGAGGCGAAGCATGCTTCAGCATATTGGCTTCGTCTTCGCTCAAACCATACAAAAGTGCGAGCTTTTCACAGATCAGAGAAACACGCTGAACATGGGCGCCGGTTTCACGGCTTCGCGCTTCTACTGCGTTTGCGAGGCTATATACCAGCTCTTTTGAAGTATCTTTGATGTCTAATAGCAAGCTAAGATTTTCAAAAGTTAAACCTATATTCTGCATATAGATTTCGAGCAATTGAATATCAAGTTCAGACATATCTTTCTGAAAGTTAACATACAAAAGACTATCTACATTTTGCTCATCATTGGTGTAAAGTACAAACGCGTCACCGAAGTGTTGTGAATGCCTCTCGTTCAACACTTTCTGACAACGCATAGAGACCAGTTCCGGCAGTTTGTTAAACGCACATTCGCTATAACAGTCAACGTACTCCCTTGTTGCTGCAATGGTCAAAGCTCGCGTTGCTTCACCATCTGGGCGAGGTTTAACGACACAATAGAAAGCGGATTTTTCCAATTGCAATAAAGACGTGAGTTGTTCGAGAACAGCAGAAGCGTAGGTTTTGAGCGTCGAGGTGTTTTGTACTTTTGCAGATGACTCAATAACCTTGCGCAATCCCAGTTTTTGTTGCTCGATCAAACATAAATCTCGATAAGAACGCAGCATTGAGTAGAGTAAGGTTTTTAACTTTTGGGTGGTAAGTTCTGTTTTCTCTTTGTAATCGTCAATCTCATATTCGCGGATGACAATATCTTCAGGCGCTTGGCCAGCTTGACCTGTCCGTAACACAACCCGCATTAATCTGTCATCTAAATCGTCGCGAATAAACTTAACCAGCTCTAGACCAGCATGTTCTGTTTCCATCACCACGTCGACTAAGGCTAAAGCGATATTGTTGCTCTGCTGGCAAATTTGCCTAGCCTCTTGTCCAGAATGCGCAGAAATAAGGTTGAGCTTTCGTCCATCAAAACGAAAGCCCGTTAGCGCCAGCCGTGTAACTTGGTGCATCTGAACATCATCATCGACAAGCAGTACTGTCCAAGGTTCAGAACAATCAAGCTCAGCAGGTTGGTTACTCTGCGGTTTTTCTTGATCTCGTTGGTCAGCAAATAAATCCATTTATCACCTTAAATAACATACCGGTTCACTATTTAGGTTTAGCACAGATCCGCAAGCAATTGCTACTTACCCATTAGTCTTACGTGCTTTATCAAATAGCGGTCAAACTTTGCGTACAGTGGCTCGGCTCACTAACGTTGGTTCTAGTTGAACTACCTCAGTATCATTTGAATGGCCATCTAGCTTATTCAGTAATGCCTCGACAGCCGCTTTACCCAGTCGGTACTTCGGCTGATGAATAGTGGTTAACGCAGGGCTCATAAATTTCGCGATATGGATATCATCGTAGCCAATGATGGAAAGATCCTCAGGAATGCTAACCCCTTTTTCATGGGCGGCATTAAGCACCCCCATCGCCATCATGTCATTGCAGACAAAAATTGCGCTTGGTAACTCGCCTCGGTCATACATCTTATTAAAGGACTCGTAGCCACCTTCACACTCAAAATCAGACTCAACAATCCAATTGGCTTTAAACTCTAGCCCTTGCTCATTGAGAGCACGCTTATAGCCTTCGTAACGCATTTGAGCTTGATGCTTAACTAAAGGGCCTGTAATGCAACCAATATGCTTATGGCCTGATTCAATCAAATGTTTAGCAGCTAGATATCCGCCACGCAGCGAATTATCTTGGATCTTATCACTAGTAAACAGCATAGGGCCCCAATCCATGACTACGACTGGGATATCTTGATATTGTTCGAACACCTCTAGGCGCTCTCCTTCCAATGAAGAGCACATTAGAATTAAGCCATCGACTCTTTTCTGCAAAAGTGTATTTATCGACTCCCGCATCCGCTCATGGTCGCCTTCGGTGTTGCAAAGAATCAAGCTGTAGCCTTGATGATAGCAACTGCGCTCAACACCTTTTACAACCTCACCAAAAAACGGATTGGTTGAAGTAGTCACAAGCATGCCAATGGTTTTAGTACGATTAACTTTGAGGCTGCGGGCCAATGCGGAGGGACGATAGTTGAGCTCTCGTGCAGCATTGTTGACGCGCTCCGAGATCTCTTCGCTAACAAAACGGGATTTATTGATGACATGACTCACCGTCGACGTGGATACACCCGCGCGTTTTGCGATATCTTTCATTGTCGCCATGTCATTCTCTCCTTGATCGTGGCCAGAGGTTAACTTCGCTCTGCTAAGAAAGCGTCGACTTCCTCCCTATTCGGAATTGAGGTCTGGGCACCGAAACGGGTCACAGAGATAGCCGCAGCTGCATGCGCGAAGATTATCGCTGATTTTAAAGGTAAATCTTCCAGTAAACCAGTGACTAGTGCACCATTAAAGGTATCACCAGCAGCGGTTGTATCTGTAGCATCAACTTTAAAACCTGGGATTAGCTCGCCACGACCGTTTTCACTTAGCCACACACCTTTGGCACCTAATGTGATCATAACGATCTCAATACCTTTGCGATGCAGCTCGTTTGCCGCTTCTTGTGCGCTATCATTATCTGTCACTGTAATGCCAGTAAGCACTTCGGCTTCTGTCTCGTTCGGTGTAATGACATCAACACATGCAAGCAGCTCATCTGGCAACGGACGCGCTGGCGCTGGGTTTAGAATCACATTAGTACGAGCCTCTTTCGCAACTTGCGCTGCTTTCTCAATGCCGCACATGGGCGTTTCTAGCTGGGTAAGTAAATACTTGGCTGAGCGAATCTGCTCTAAATCACTCTCTATCGCTTCAGCTGTTAGCTTGCCATTCGCTTCAGCAGAGATACAAATGCTATTTTCACCGCTGTCGGAAACTTGAATCATCGCAATGCCCGTAGGGCAATTGGGTTCCATTTTAACGCCAGCAATATTGATGTTATCCATCTTGAAGTTTTCGCGAATATTGATGCCGAACGCATCGTCCCCCACACAAGCAATAAAGCCGGTATCTGCGTTCAAGCGCGCTGCTGCAACCGCTTGGTTTGCGCCTTTACCACCTGGGATAACTTGATAGTTAGGATTACCAGCCGGGATAAAAAGGTGTTCATTCAGGCTGGTACAATAGCAATAAGCTCTAACATAAAGATCATTGCTATTCGCCCTTCTCCCCTAAACGACAGATTTAAAAAGGGAGAAGGACAAAGTTTGTTGTCGGTTACTTAGTCACAACTTTTAGCGGTACTGGGATGTACTCTTCTACCTGAGAACCTTTCAGTACTTTGTCAGCGGTTTCGATACCTAAAGCACCGATTAAGTCAGGTTGCTGTGCAATCGTCGCGGAAAGCTTGCCACGGTTAACCGCTGCAATACCGTCATCAGTGCCATCGAAGCCAACAATCATCACATCTTTACCAGATGCTTGAACTGCACGAAGTGCACCTAGTGCCATCTCATCGTTCTGCGCAAATACCGCTTGTACATCTGGGTTAGCCGCTAGCAAGTTTTCCATCACGTTTAGACCTTTCGTACGGTCGAAGTCAGCCGGTTGGCTCGCAAGCACCTCCATTTCACTACCTTTCACCGCATTCATGAAGCCTTCACCACGTTCACGTGCCGCAGATGTACCCGCGATTCCTTCCAGTTGGATAACTTTTGCTTTCATACCCACTTTTTCAACGATGTAGTTACCGGCCATTTCGCCGCCCACTACGTTGTCAGAAGCAATGTGGCTGACCACTTCACCACGGCTTGCACGGTCATTTTGCGAGTCTAATACAATTAGGTCATAACCTAACTCTTTGGCCTTTGCTTCAGCACCATCTTTCATCGTAACGAAGAAAGGATTGTTTAGCGTAGACAACACGATGGCCATCGTATCCTGAGCTTGTACGGCGACAGAAACCGTTGACGAAAGTAGTGCAGCAGAGATAAGAGTCGTTAGTTTTTTCATTTTCTCAGTCCTTGTGTAGGGTGAGCCAAGACACGTCACTTGGCTCGATTTAGTTATGATTTACTTGTTTTTGTTGTCTACCAGTACCGCAAGTAGGATTACCACTGCTTTTGCGATCATCTGGTAGTAGGAGGATACATCGAGTAGGTTTAGCGCGTTGTTGAGGAAGCCGATAATCAGCGCACCGATTAGCGTGCCCATAATTCGGCCTTTACCACCCATCAAACTGGTGCCGCCAAGTACAACCGCCGCAATAGCATCAAGCTCGTAGCCCATACCCGCAGTCGGTTGTGCAGATGACAGACGTGAAGTGACGATGATGCCGGCAAGCGCAGCAAGCAGACCACAGATTGCGTAAACACCAATCTTCACGCGGTCTACGTTGATACCTGATAGGCGAGTTGCTGATTCGTTACCACCTAAGGCATACACATAGCGGCCAAAACGAGTGTGATTTAGTAAGTACCAAGCAGCCGCAAATACAATAACCATTAGCCAAACTGGAACAGGGATACCTAATGCGTAACCTGTACCGAACCAAGCAAATGCATCTGCTGTGTCAGTAAAGCCAGTAGAGATTGGTCGACCGTCGGTATACACCATAGTGACACCACGCAGTAGTGTCATAGTCACAAGCGTTGCGATGAAAGCTTGCACTTTACCCTTCGCGATAATAATGCCGCTTATCGCACCTAACGCGGCACCGGCGACAAGCGCAGTCGGCACGGCAATAAGCACCGGCACTTCCATCGCTATCAAACTCGCAGCAAATGCACCGCATAGTGCCAGAACAGAGCCGACACTTAGATCGATACCTGCGGTTAAAATCACCAACGTCATACCCACTGCAATAATGGCATTGACCGAGGTCTGGCGTAGGATGTTAAGAATGTTGTCGACAGTAAAAAAGTTAGGATTCAAGAATGACACGACAACAATCAAAAACAGCAAAGCTATCAATGATTTTTGTTCAATCAACCACTCTTTACTCAACAGCTTCTTGCTGGTCGTTTGTGTTGGTTTGCTCATGGTATTGGTACTCATGCTGCTTCCTCATTAATCTTTTTGCCTACGGCACAGGCGAGTAATTTCTCTTGGTCGGCGTCTTTCGCATCAAACTCGCCACTTATTCGACCTTCATGCATCACAATAATGCGGTCGCTCATGCCTAACACTTCGGGCATTTCCGACGAGACAAGAATGATGCTCATACCATCGGCTTTAAATTTGTTGATCAGTTGGTAGATCTCTTTCTTCGCGCCTACATCAACACCGCGAGTTGGCTCATCCAGAATCAGAACTTTCGGCTTGGTCATTAAACCCTTGGCAATCGCCACTTTCTGCTGGTTACCGCCTGAAAGGTTGCCAATTATCTGGTCTCGGGTTGGCGTCTTGATGTTGAACAGCTTGATGAAATCTTCAACAGCGAGGGCCTCTTCCCCATGTTGAATACGACCACCTTTGGTTAGCTTATCGAGGGAACAAAGTGACATGTTCTCTTTGACCGAGAGCCCCAACACTAAGCCGTCACCTTTTCTATCTTCAGAGATATAAGCAATGCCGTTAGATAGGCCATCTTGCGGACTGATCGGATTAATGGTTTTGCTTTCTAGGTTGATTACGCCACGTTCGCTTAGCAGCGCGCCGTAAATCACCTTCATCAACTCCGTGCGACCTGCGCCCATTAGCCCAGAAACACCAAGGATTTCGCCGCGCTTAAGAGTAAAACTGACATCGTTAACGCCAGAACCTGTCAAGCCAACCACTTCTAAGCAGGTTTCACCATGGCGGACGTCAATGCGTGGGTACTGCTCATCAAGCTTACGGCCTACCATCATCTCGATTAAGCCATCTTCATCGGTGTCGGTCACTTGACACTCACCGATAAACTTTCCATCACGCAGCACAGTAATGTCATCACAAATTTGAAAGATCTCTTTTAGGCGGTGAGAGATGTAAACAATGCCACAGCCTTGATCACGCAGTTCATTGATCACACTGAACAGAGACTCGGTTTCTGTATCAGTCAGCGCATCCGTTGGCTCGTCCATGATGATGACCTTCGAATCAAAGGAGAGCGCTTTAGCGATTTCGACCATCTGCTGCTCGCCTAGACTCAGGTCGCCTAGCGAGGTTTTAGAACTGTGTTTAACGTTTAAACGTGCAAGTAGCTTGTCCGCTTCGTCATACATTTTACCCCACTGAATCCCACCAAAGGCGCTAGTAAATTCGCGACCAAGGAAGATATTTTCAGCAATGGTTAGCTCTGGGATTAAGTTAAGCTCTTGGTGAATAATGCTAATACCAGCTTGCTGCGAGTCTCTTGGCCCCTTAAATGCGGCGGCTTCACCTTGGTAGTGAATCGTGCCTGAGTCTTTAGTGTAAATACCGGTAAGCACTTTCATTAGCGTTGATTTGCCAGCGCCGTTTTCCCCCATTAAAGCCATAACTCGGCCTGGGTACACATTAAGACTGGCTTTATCCAGAGCTTTAACCCCCGGAAAAGCTTTTTCAATCGCGCTGAGTTGAAGAATGGCTTGAGTCATAACTCTTCCCTATCGTCGTACGGGTTAAAAGACCACACCTGCTTGGAAGATAACATTCGCATACGGCGTGCATTCACCGGTACGAACAACAGCTCGGCTATTAAATGTTCTTTGTTTAAACTCTTCGTGAGCAACATAAGTCACTGCAATCTGCTTACCATTTCGCTCACCTTCCGCAGCAAGCTCTTTAATTAATGCATCGTGATGACTTGGGCTGACATCGGCAAACTCTTGAGCAACAATCACACTCTCAACTTGAGATTCGGATAGCAACACACGTACAGTGTCCAAGAAAGAAGGTACGCCGTGAGTCAAGGCTAGATCAATACGTTGTACTTCGTTAGGGATTGGCAGGCCGGCATCACAGACTGTGATTTCGTCGGTATGACCTAGCGTCGCCACTAGGTAAGAAAGTTCTGAATTTATAAGGGTGCTTTTCTTCATTTTGTCGACCTTTCAATAATGCTTTTATCGTACGATGAGCTTCATTTCCCAACTAAATTTGTATTGACAGAAAACTCATCGAAACGTTTCGATAGCATAATAGTCTGCCGCATTTAAATTTCGATACCCTGATATTGAGAGTGTGAAACTGATCTTCTTTGCGAGGCATTTCTCACTCTCTAGAGTGACAACGATCACCCGTCGAAACGTTTCGATGGGTGATTCTAACCAGATTTTGCCGCAAAAATACGTACTACTTGTCATTTTTCGCTATAGTGGCATAACGATTTAATAGTTGGATTTTGATATGAAAAAAACGGCTCTAATTGTGCTAGCTCTCGTTACTTTAAGCGGTTGCCAGAAGGAAATAGGGACCCAGGCTTGGTGTGACGAAATGACAGAGACACCAAAGAGTAAATGGACTGGGCAAAATGCAATAGATTACGCCAAGTACTGTGTCCTACTCGACGCGGTAGGCAGCGAGAGTTGGTGCAATGAGTTAAAAGAAAAACCAAAAGGTGACTGGAGTGCGAATGATGCCAAAAACTTCGCCCAGTACTGTGTTTTTTAACCGGATTTAGAAAACGTAAGGTCAGCCCGAAGCCTAACCTTTTTCGATAGCCTTGCTGTTAAACCCGCTCTTCCAACGCAATGTTGCTATTGGCCCATAACAAAGCTTGTAAGCGATTCTTGGCGTTGATCTTCTTAAAAATATTGTGCAAGTGAGTTTTTACCGTGTTTTCACTAACAAAAAGTTCTTCCGCAATCTGGATGTTTGACGCCCCATACCCAAGTAAGCGCATGATCTCTTTCTCGCGTTTGGTCAAATTGGCATAAGCTTGAGACGTAGTCACCGTGTTTGCGCAGCGAAAATGCTCAATATAATCTTGTGCGACTTTACGCGACAACCACATTTCGTCGTTCATGATCTTCTCCATACCTTTCAGTAGCAGAGATACTTCATCATCGACATAAAACACACCGACTAAACTACGCCACTTAAAAAGCTGGCTTGAAGGTGCATCATTTGGGCAGTTAAATACTATCTCTTTTACTGGCTCGTGGTGGATCGTTTTTGCATGGTTGTACGATTCAAACTTAGTGTCGTCCAGATAGTGGTAAT
>NZ_JATABG010000234.1:0-5660 GCF_036533755.1 Vibrio sp. M260118
CTTTTAAATGTTGTAAAGTGACCTGATTCAAATAATAGTTTTAATCTGAGCAAACCCACTGCTGATTGGATCAGCGTTGTAGGGGCAGGAAGCACATGTTACCAAGATTACATTCTCAATCGGATGTGGATCCGATCGTTCTCACCTTTCTCGAACAGCTGCAAGCCGCCGGGTTTAGTGGTGATATAGAAAGTCAATTCTCCAGTCGTTTGGCAGTCGCGACAGACAACAGTGTCTATCAGCAGTTACCCCAAGCGGTGGTACACCCAAAAACCACCCAAGATGTTGCCCTGATTGGTAAAATCAGCAACAAAGCGGAGTTCGAGCGCATCAAGTTCTCCCCACGCGGTGGCGGTACAGGAACCAATGGTCAGTCCTTAACCAAAGGGGTGGTGGTTGATCTCTCTCGCTATATGAACCAAGTTCTTGAAATTAATCAGGAAGAGGGTTGGGTTCGCGTTCAAACTGGTATCATCAAAGACCAGCTTAACGATGCGGTAAGGCCGTTTGGCTACTTTTTCTCGCCAGACCTATCGACTAGTAACCGTGCAACGCTAGGCGGAATGATCAACACAGATGCATCCGGTCAAGGCTCACTGAAGTATGGTAAGACTTCTGATCACGTTCTCTCTTTACAGGCGGTGTTTGCAGATGGTTCGTGCTTAGAGTCGGATCTCTCGCATGGTATGCCTCAAGAGGGTGAGTTTGCTTATGATGCTTATCATGTGACCGAGAAAGTGTGTCGTGAAAAGCGCGCTCAGATTGATGACAAGTTTCCTTCTTTAAACCGATTCTTAACTGGTTACGATTTAAAAAATGCACTAGACACAGAGACAGATAGTTTCGATCTTACCCGTGTACTTTGTGGTGCAGAGGGTTCGCTCGCGTTTATTACCGAAGCCAAGCTAAATCTGACTCCGATTCCTAAGGCTCGCACCCTAGTTAACGTTAAATACAATAGTTTTGATTCTGCACTGCGTAGCGCACCGTTTATGGTCGAGGCTAATGCACTATCGGTTGAAACCGTCGATTCGCGTGTACTCAACTTAGCTAAGCAAGATATCGTTTGGCACACGGTAAGCGACCTGTTAACTGACGTTCCTGGCAAAGATATGCAGGGCATCAATATGGTTGAGTTTGCGGGTCAAGATGAAGCTGAGGTTGAGCAGCAAGTCAACTCGCTTACCGAGCGCCTTGAAGCCATGCTTGAAAGCAATGAAGCGGGAGTTATTGGTTATCAAGTGTGTAGTGATGTTGCCAGTATTGGCCGTATTTACAACATGCGTAAGAAAGCCGTTGGCCTGCTTGGTGCTGCGAAAGGGCGTGCTAAACCAGTCGCCTTTGCGGAAGACACCTGTGTACCACCCGAAAACCTTGCTGACTTTATTGTCGAGTTCCGCGAGCTGCTAGATGCTAAGTCACTTAACTACGGCATGTTTGGCCACGTAGATGCAGGTGTACTTCATGTTCGTCCAGCCCTTGATTTGTGCGATCCAAAGCAAGAAAGCTTAATGCATGAGATCTCAGATGAGGTTGTTAAGCTAGTGGCTAAGTACGGCGGTTTGATGTGGGGTGAGCACGGTAAGGGCTATCGCTCTGAGTACGGCCCAGAGTTCTTCGGTGAAGAGCTTTTCACTGAGCTTCGCCGAGTTAAAGCCGCTTTTGACCCGCACAACAAGATGAACCCGGGTAAGATCTGTACTCCGCTTGAGAGCAGTGAGGAGTTAGTCAAAGTTACCGACACCAAGCGTGGCTATTTTGATCGCCAGATTGATGTTCAAGTGCGTGACAGCTTTAAGCAAGCGATGGAGTGTAACGGCAACGGCTTATGCTTTAATTACGACACTGCTTCACCTATGTGTCCTTCAATGAAGGTGACTGCCGATCGTCGTCACTCACCAAAAGGCCGAGCAGGGTTAGTTCGCGAATGGTTGCGTCAGCTGACTGAGCAAGGTATCGATATTTTAGATCTTGAGAAGCAGACTCTCGAGAAAAATGCGTCGATAAAAACGATGATCGATCGCGTGCGTAATACGGTTAATAAACGTCACGAGTACGACTTCTCTCACGAAGTGTATGAAGCGATGAATGGTTGTTTGGCATGTAAAGCGTGTGCGAGTCAATGTCCAATCAAAGTTGATGTGCCGAGTTTTCGCTCGCGATTCTTGAACATCTACTACTCACGTTATCAGCGCCCTGCTAAAGACTACTTAGTTGCGAATATCGAGACCATGTTGCCGTTAATGGCCAAAGCGCCTGCACTGGTTAATGGCGCGTTAAAACAGAAGTGGATACAAGATGTAACTGCAAAAACAGTCGGTTATGTTGATGCTCCGTTGCTATCTGTTCCGACGTTAGACAAGCGTCTCTCTTCACTTAAGCCGTTTGATTTGCAACAGCTTGCGGCAATGTCGAAAGAGGACAAAGCGGATCACGTTGTGATTGTTCAAGACCCGTTCACTAGTTACTACGACGCGCAAGTGGTGGAAGATTTTGCATCGCTGGTGGCTAAATTAGGTAAAACGCCTGTTTTGTTGCCGTTCAAACCCAATGGAAAAGCACAGCATATTAAAGGTTTCTTAAAGCAGTTTGCGGCGAATGCGAAAACGACCGCAGCCTTTTTGCAGAAAGTAGCCGATGTAGGTGTACCGCTAGTGGGTGTCGATCCTGCCTTGGTACTTTGCTATCGAGACGAGTATCAAGAAGTACTGGGTGACACACGTGGCGACTTCCAAGTTCTTACCGTTCATGAGTGGTTAGAGCCGAAATTGGCAGAAATGGAACAGCGCCCCTCCAATGGACAAGATCCTTGGTATCTGTTTGCTCACTGTACCGAGAAAACCAAATTGCCAAACGCTGAGAAAGAGTGGGGGGCGATTTTCTCTCACTTTGGTGCAAGGTTAGATACCGTGCCAGTCGGTTGTTGTGGCATGGCGGGTACCTTTGGTCATGAAGTCGATAAGCTACAAATGTCGAAAGATATTTATGGGCTTAGTTGGAAGCCGAGACTGGAAGATCTGCCTAAAGAGCGCTGCTTGATTACCGGTTACTCTTGCCGAAGTCAGGTAAAACGCTTCGAAGATACTAAGGTTAAGCATCCTCTCCAGGCTTTGTTAGAAATAATTTAGATCATATAGCTCAACTTACATGGTTGAGCTATTTTGTATTTAGCCAAGCGAAAACTAAGGAAAGCCAATGGATAAACTCGAACGAAAGATACCACCGGTAGCCGTATTTCTGCTGTTTTTTGTCGTTATCAACCATATCAGCCTCGAGTTTCTCGCCTTTACGGTTAGCTTACCGCTCAACTCTGCGGTGTTTGGTTTGTGCTTTATCGTTTCAGGGTATGTCGGGCTTGCGGGTGTATTCGAGTTCAAACGAGCGAAAACGACGGTGAATCCAATCAAAGTCGATCAGGCGTCATCAGTGGTCGATTCAGGTATCTTTGGTTATAGCCGTAACCCTATGTACCTTGGTCTGTTTTTGCTGTTGTTTGGTTACGCCTATTGGCAGCAAAACCTATTGGCTATCGTGTTTAGCTTTGGCTTCATCGCCTATATGAACCGTTTTCAAATTAAGCCTGAGGAGCGCGCGTTGGAATGTTTATTTGGTGCAGAATATTTAGATTATAAACAGCGTGTGAGGCGCTGGATTTAACAGTAATCCAACGCCAACCAGTTTGCTAGTTGTAAGCTCTGGCAAAGGTTCCTGAGCCACTAAACTGGTAAGCCTGGGAATCACAGGTGACAAACGCCGACTCACCTTTTTTCAATACTAGCGCCTTTTGTGGCGTCTCAATCAACACCTCTCCATCAATACAGAAAATCACCTCTGCGCTTCTGGCATACAGTGTTTGCTGCGATTGTAACTGTCAACTCAGAAGGTCGCTAACGCAAACGCGCTTAGCTTCAAATAGTAAGCCCATACCAAATGCAAGTTTTGCGTTATCAACTACTATTTAATCAATCCAACAAAACGTGAACTAAAGAGGCTTCTTATCGGAGCCTCTTCCTACAACAATAAACGGAGCTAGGCACGCTTTATTGCCGAAGACTCCATACAAGGGGCTAACATTGAATTTAACTGTCATTAGTCGCACCATATTAGGCTTTAGTATTGTCGTCTTTTTGATGACACTCTTAGCGGGGGTGGGCTTCTATGCCCAAAAGCAATCATCAAGTGCTTATAAAGAAACTGCAGAAGAACTGATTCCTATCGTGGAGCGCAGCTACCAACTTGCGATTATCGCACAAAACGTTAACAGAGCGGTGAGTCAACATGCTAACGCGCTCAACGACCAACAACGCAATCAGCTAGAGCATGAATTTGATTCTGCCGTCACACAATATACAGACTTGCGTGCTTCATTGAGCCGTTCATTGGCAGGCCAAAGCGACTTTAATCGTTTGTTAGAACAAGCGGATCAAGCATTTTCTCAAGCATTTGCTTTGGGACAACAGCAGATAAGCGCTACCAATGAACTGGCGACGACGCGAGACGTCTCACGTGCGGAAATACAGAACTACACAGCCAGATGGATTACTTTCGATGATGAGAGAGATGCAGCAGTGTTACTCGCTAGTAACTTAGGCTTAGTAGAAAGCTTTGCTGTTTCGGTTATCGCCGACAGCTTAACCCTTTCTCAAGCAACCCTAAGTGGCGTTAGCAATATTGAGAACTTGGAGCTGCTGAATAATATTAAGCAGAAGCTATCGGCCAATGCGTTAAAAACTGTTTCTCGAATCGAAAAGCTCACCGATATGGCACCTGACTCAGCCGAGAAACTAAAGCCATTTGTAGAGTTTCTAAACTTTTCGGTTAACGATGAACGAGGCTATCTGTCTCTGCAGATCAAGTTGGTATCCTTAGGTGAGCAGATAAACCAAAACCTTGTTGAAATCGGCTCATTGGTCAATCGAGGTGCGAACAGCCTTGATAAACTATCTCAATCGATAAATGCGTTAGTGGCGAGTACCAACCAGAAAGTGGAACGAGGTGCTGACTCAAATATTCTAATGACTTCTGTGCTGTTTATTGTAGCGATAGTGGTCAGTGTTTTGATTGTGTGGAGTCAGATTCAGAGTATTAAAACGCCATTAAAGAGTATTACCAAAGCACTTATTGCGTTGGGTGATGGTCAGATCGACCAGCATATCGATCTGAAGAAAAAAGATGAATTTGGCGAGATTGCTGCTGGCATTAATCAGCTCGCTAACAAGCTTGGCGGTGTGCTGTCAGGGCTAAAAGAGAGCTCTAGTACGCTTTCTCATTCGGCACAAGGTGCGCTCGATGTTTCGACGAAATCGGAAGAGATGTTAGAGAGCCAGAAATTCCAAACTAGTTCAGTTGCGACAGCGGTCACCGAAATGGAATCGGCGGTTTATGAAGTGGCGAGAAATGCCGAGTCTTCACTGGGGCAGGTGTTAGCAATTCGTGAGTTGGCATCTGCTGGTAAGTCGAAGATGGATATGTCGATTAACTCGATTAATGAGCTTGATTCAGACATTGAATCAGCCGCTCAAACCATAGGTCAGATGAAGCAAGAGTCTGAAAATATCGAAGGGATTCTTGAAGTGATCACCGGTATCGCCGAGCAAACTAATCTACTTGCTCTTAATGCTGCTATTGAAGCCGCGCGCGCAGGGGAGCAGGGCAGAGGC
>NZ_JATABG010000235.1:0-5640 GCF_036533755.1 Vibrio sp. M260118
GGAAAGGAAGGCTCTCGCTGCGCAAAAATTAGCCGAGCATAAGCTCGGCTCTATTAACCTCTTCATTCGAGGTGATTTAATTATATTACCATGAAAGTAAAGTGTTTATTTTTGATCTAGCAACAATTCAAACTCATCAATTTTCGCTTTTACGCGATCTATGCTTTGTTGCCAAAAATTCGCTTGCGACAAATCCATGCCAAGATGCTTATCAACCACTTCTTCAGCCATCATAGAGCCGGTGTCTCTCAATAAGTTGACATAGTCGTTATAGAAATTCTCACCCTTACTATCACGTTGCGCGTAAACACCAATACTAAACAGGTAACCAAACAAATATGGGTAGTTATAAAAGCTGACCTCAGAAATTGAGAAATGTAGCTTACTCGCCCAGAAGTAAGGATCCGGTTCAGACATTGAGTCACCGTACCACTCGCGCCAAGTTTCGCTCATCAAATCACACAGCTGTGGAGCAGTAAACTCCCCTTCACTGCGCTGCTCATAAAAGCGTTTCTCAAACTCAAAACGTACAGGAATATTGACCATCAACGCATAGCAGCTAGATAGCTCTTCCCAGAGCATTTCAAGCTTCTCTTCACGGCTCTCGACTTGGTCTAGAAGGTAATCACGTACCACATTCTCTGCAAAGATAGAGGCGGTTTCTGCTAGCGTCATTGGGTAGCGTGTCTGACACAACGGCATATCACGCATTACCCAGTTGTGGAACGCGTGACCCAACTCATGAGCTAAGGTTAGCAAGTCTGAGCGGCTGCCGCCCCAAGTCATAAACACTAATGGCGTGCGAGTTGCGGCGAACTTGGTACAGTATGCACCTAAGCGACGGTTCTCTGTTGGCTGCGCATCAATCCAACCGTTCTCAACCATTAGATCAACGAACTCTGCCATCTCTGCGTTAACGTGAGCAAAAGCGTTACGGATAATTTCAATCGCGTCGCTAAAGCTATAAACAGTAGGTTCAGCATGGGTTAAGCTTGGCATACCTGCGAGGTGGTTCCACGGGCGCATCTGGTCTAGACCGTGAACGCGCGCCATTAAATGTCCTGCTTTTTGGCCAATGTCTCGATTGTCTTTTGCTACCGACATCATCGCCTCAAGCGTAGCGGCTTGAATTCGACTACCGTGCAAACTTGGGTATAAAAAGTGGACTTCCTGTTGCCCTGAGCGCTTTTGATACTCGGTTAAGCGCCAACCCGATAAGGCATTGAGAATGGCCGCAAAAGACTCTTGGTTATCTTCCATCGCGGCTTGAATACCGCGCCAAGCAGGTTCTTGCTTCTCAAAGTCAGTACCATACAAGATGCTTGCTGCCTGAGAGAATCCAATCTTATCTGCGTCGCTATCGGCTAAAGTGACTTGCAGCGAGCCAGTAATATTGTCATATAACCTACCCCAAGCATCGCGCCCGTCAACTTTCATTGCGGTTAGAAGTTGCTCTTCAGCCACACCTAACTTGGTTTCCGCTAGCTTGCGCATACAGGCAAGTTGGAATCCTTGACCAGCTATATCAGGGCTTTCATGATTAAGTACTTCTTCAATAAAGTTATCAGCAGATCGAGTCAGCTTATCCTCATAAGGCGCAAACGCTTGGACTAACTCAGAGCTTAGCTTTGCCACACGCCCCACTAACCCCTTAGCTTCGGCATTAGTTGCATCGATAGAAGCATGACACTGGGCAAAGGTATTAATCGTCGATAGTAACGTTCCAGCAGCTTCACTGGTTTGAATGGCATTTTGAACCACAGAGACCGACTCTCGGTTGTCTACATGCAACCCAAGCGCTTGAATGCACTGTTTAATTAGGTCGATATCTTGTTCGATTTTTGGGTCGTTAAGGTCTTGATACGCAATAGATAAATTCCAGCTAGGTGCAGTCATGATTTTTCCTTAGCTATCCGATTAACGGTTTTCCAATGAAGCAGACTCGAAAATAGTTTTGATCGGCTTTGGTTATTTGAATATGAGTAATAGATTGGTGGGCAATATTTAACGTTGAATACAATGCGGCATTACGCCAATCTAACTTAAGAATATGTGCAAGAATCATTCTAATCGTACCGCCATGACAGACGATTAATGTGTTTTCATCGACAGTTTTGCAAAATTGTTCCCAAGCGCTTGAGATTCGAGCAAAAAAGTCATCAAGTGGCTCTGCATTTGGTAACGGATTTTGCGCGGGGCTTTGCCAAAACGCGTCAAACAAATCCCACGACGATTTGGCCTGCTCAAACGCCACCCCATCTAAATCGCCAAAACAAGTTTCCTTCCAGTCATCGCTAACCAAGAGATTAAGACTTGGTTGCCGGGCATGAAGTAACTTAGCCAAGTCCTGGCACCGTTTGAGGGGTGATGTCTGCAATGACGCAAACTGCAACGATTCACTCTCTAACGCTTGGCAAATGGCAGATTGTCTTTCAGACGCCACCGGGATATCGGTATGCCCATACAGTGCGGGTTCTCCAATCGTCTTGCCATGACGTAGCAGGTATATATCTATCGTCTTCAGAATATTAGCCCTCAGTTACGTCTTTTAACGACATAGGTAAACCCGCGGCAACGAATGTCACTTTCTCCGCAACCCGCGCTATAGCCTGATTCATCCACCCTGCATGATCAACGAACAAACGAGAGACTTCTCCGAGAGGAATAACACCTAGCCCGACTTCATTCGAAACCAATAAGATCGTTGCTGATGACCGCTCTAGTGCTAACACCAAGCGCTCTACCGTGTGCTTAATCTCTTGTTCTGTTATGTCGTTGCCGTCGTTATAAATAACATTGTTTAACCATAAAGTGAGGCAATCAATCAAGACAACATCACTAGCCGTAAACTGGGCAACAAGCTCAGGTAACTGAGTAGGACATTCGTGCTCCACCCAGGTATTACCACGCGATATCTGATGATGCTCTATGCGTTTTTTCATCTCATCGTCAAAAGCAATCGCTGTAGCCACATAGTGCTTCACTCTATTATCGGAAAGATCGATAACTTGCGATTCAGCAAAGCTAGACTTACCTGAACGTGCCCCACCGAGGACCAAATGTACTGTCATTAACGGTTCACCTGTATCGCCAACAAAGTAAAGTAAATCAACAACTCCGAAATCTGCTGCGCCGCACCTAGGCAGTCTCCCGTAAAACCGCCAATACGAGCATGAAGCCATCGTTTAAACAGTGTTCTAAACACAACCATTACGAGAATTAGCACCGCCGCAGTCTCAAGTCCAAGTAACAAACAAGCTAAAACGCCTGTAACCAATAAAATCAACAACTCAGTTTTTGACTGCTGATGAGCTAATGGCTTGCTCTTGCTGCTATTAGCATCCGTAACGTATGGCATATCGTAGATCAATGTAGCGGCAACCGACCTACTCAACGTGTAGGCCACAACAATAAACACGAACACCTGCTCAAGCTTGACCAGCTCAGACAGCAAGATAAATTTTCCTAGCAACACCATAATTAGGGCAACGGCGCCATAAGTGCCAATCCGGCTATCTTTCATTATGGTTAGTCGGCGCTCAACCGTCATGCCACCGCCAATACCATCTGCCATATCAGTCATTCCATCTTCATGAAATGAACCTGTGAGAAGCAAGCTAAACACCATCATAATAAACACTGAGATGGTGGCAGGAAAAACTAGCTGTGCAGCCCACAGTACTGTGGCGCACAAGCAGCCAAGCAGTAGACCAACCAAGGCGAAATATCGCCCCGATTGGTTCATGCGTTCTTCACTAAAAGGAATGCTCATCGGCACTGGGATTCGGGAAAAGAAGCTCAGTGACAACATGAATAGTTGGTATTGATACTTAAACATCAACTTCCACGCCTGCATCTGCAAAACTTGCCATGTTGTTGTAGAACTCCACAGCAGCCCAAACAAGAGACATCGCTAGCGCAGCTCCACTTCCTTCACCCAAACGCATCGACAAATCAAGCAAAGGCTCTGCATCGAGTTCAGACAGGAGGAATTGATGACCCGCTTCTTGAGAACGGTGAGCAAAGATCATTACGTCACGGCAACTTGGGTCAATGAGCGAAGCCACATACGCAGCAGAAGAGACAATAAATCCATCAACAATCACTGGCGTTTTCGTTTCACCTGCAGCAAGGAAGCCACCAACCATTTGTACGATTTCGTATCCGCCAACTTGTGCCAGCACCCCTAGAATATCTAGCCCTTTACAACGCGCGACACTCTTCTCAACCAGTTCAACTTTTCTGTCCAACTGTTCGTCTGTGATTCCTGTGCCTCGGCCGACACAATCTTTCGCGTCACGGCCACTAATTGCACTAAGAATCGCCGCAGCGCTACTGGTGTTACCAATCCCCATCTCACCAAACATGACAAAGTTCGAACCCGCATCAACATAACTTTTGACTAACTTCTTACCAAGCTCAATACCCTGTTGAGCAGTTTCAACGCTTATTGCCGCTTGCTGAGCAAAGTTGTTGGTACGCTCACCGAGTCTCTGCACGATGAAATCTGGAGAGTCGGTTTCAACCGGCAGTAAAATCCCAGTATCAACAACTTTTAAATCAACTCGATTGGCACGGCAGAAACAGTTGATCGCCGCCCCACCAGCAAGAAAATTAAGCACCATTTGCTGAGTAACAGCACTTGGTCCAATACTAACGCCTTCATCTGCAATGCCATGATCGCCTGCAAATATAATTGATATTGGATTGTTAATCTCAATATTCGCTACTGCGTCACTCTTATCTTGACTTTGAATAAGCGCAATTTGGTGGGCAATCGTCTCTAACTGGCCTAGTGAGCCTAAAGGTTTAGTTTTTTGGTTGATGCGATGCCAAATAGCATCAGAATGAGTTGTGTTTAGCATAAATCGTTTTTACTTAGGTCTAGCAACTGAAAATACGCTATTTAACGAGGCATATTGACTGCCACCTAAACGCGAAAGCGGGTTTACCTTGAGTGCATCGACCATCAAACGGTCAGTGCGATCGTCGATAACGTCTGGATTAATGTACATTTTCTCTATTTCAGCAAATACGAGGCTTTGAGGCGTGTCGCCAATCTCTTTCACTTCAAAGAGTTTACATGCAAATGCAATCGGACAATCTTTAACTCTCGGTAGGTCGAATCCATCGAAGTCGACCAGCTCAATATCGTTTGCTTCTACTTCAGACTCTCCGTGGTCTAACGTGGCCGCAGTTTGAGTTACGTCGTTAGCAGAGTCATGGTGAGCAATATGAATCACCATTTTGCCGGTCTCTAACACATTGCGCGTTGTATCTTTGACGTTACCAGACGGCTTCTTCCCGACAGAAAACATCAATAAGGGCGGTGTGCTAGAGATGGCCGTAAAATAAGAAAAAGGTGCTAGGTTGTAGCTCTGCTGAGCAGAATCGGTCAACACCCAAGCGATGGGCCTTGGGATCACGGTTTGCGTCATCAAATGGTATATTTGGCTCGGTGCAAGCGTGCTGAGTTCAATCTCCATATCTTATCCTTCCTTTGCAATTTGCATAAGATTGAGTGTACCGTTAAATCAACGAGTTAACACCCTTTATCACTCGCGATGTTCGCTTTTTATTTTCTGCAGAATGACTTTCAAATTGACACTCAGATGAAATAAAAACCGAATAACGACTATC
>NZ_JATABG010000236.1:0-5624 GCF_036533755.1 Vibrio sp. M260118
GACCTAAATTGATGAAATTTATGTTCATGAAAGCTAAGAGTAAAATGTGTAATGAATGATATAAACTTAGCATTTACTTTTAAAGATAATTATGCTGCTCATTTTTCTGTGTCACTCCGTTCCTTGTTGGATTTTAATCGAGATTCAAAGTTTAATATATATATATTGAGTAGCCATCTCAAAACTAGAACAAAAGATAAAATTAATTCAACATTTGGAAAATATGATAATATTAAAATAAACTATATTAATATCGATAGGAACTTATTTGAAGGATTTAAGCTAGGTTATCACTTTGTCCCTGAAGTTTATTATAGAGTTTTAATGGCTGACGTCATAAAGCAGGATAAAGTACTATACCTTGATTGTGATGTGATTGTGCAAGGCTCTATACGTGAAATGTATAATTTATCTCCTCTTTCTATATTGGCTGTAAAAGACTATGGAAAGTATAAGTACTCAGAACGATTGGGAATTGCAGATTCCGAGCGTTACTTTAACGCAGGTATTATGTTAGTAAACCTTGCATATTGGAGAAATCATGGTATTTCGAAAAGATTACTTGAATTTATATCAATTAATCCTGAAAAAATAGAATTTGCTGATCAATGCGCTCTTAACAAAATATTTCATACTACATGGGAAGAACTCGATGTGAAGTACAACTTTACAACTGCTCACTCTCGTGATCGTGAATATGACAAGGTAGAACCAATTGTAATTCATTTCACAGGTAGTACCAAACCATGGGACTTTCGAAGTACGAGTAAATACAAACGCTTATACTATAATACACTTAAAAAGACCCGTTTCTTTTACTATGGTAATTTTTTCGATAGAATAAAAAATATTGTTAGTTATTTAACCTCTTAGATTTGGAATAAAAATGAGTAGAGTTTTAGTCACCGGTGGCGCAGGTTTCCTTGGGTCTCACCTATGTGAGAAATTGCTTAAGCAAGGTAATGAAGTCATTTGTTTAGACAACTTCTATACAGGTTCAAAGTCAAATATAGTTCATTTAATGAAGAACCCATACTTTGAAATGGTTCGCCATGATGTTACTTTTCCATTTTACGCTGAAATTGATGAAATTTATAACTTAGCGTGTCCAGCCAGTCCAATACATTATCAGTATGATCCTGTACAAACAACCAAAACATCGGTGCATGGTGCGATTAATATGCTCGGGCTAGCCAAACGTACAGGCGCAAAAATTTTTCAAGCATCGACTTCAGAGGTTTATGGTAATCCAATAGTACACCCTCAGCGTGAAGATTATTGGGGCAATGTGAATCCAATCGGTATACGTTCTTGTTATGATGAAGGAAAGCGTTGTGCTGAAACTTTATTTTTTGATTATAAAAGACAGCATAAATTGAGGATAAAGGTCGCACGTATTTTCAATACATATGGACCGAATATGCACCCGAATGATGGAAGAGTTGTTTCTAATTTTATTGTTCAAGCTTTGCGTAATGAACCTATTACTATTTACGGAGATGGTTCACAGACTCGTTCGTTTTGCTATGTCGATGATCTTGTAAAGGGTTTCATCCGCTTGATGGATACCCCTGATGATATTTCGGGCCCAGTTAATTTGGGTAACCCTAATGAGTTTAGTATCAAAGAGTTAGCTGAAATGGTGGTGGATATCACGGGAAGTAAGTCTAGAATAAGCTATTTAGATCTACCTAGCGATGACCCAGTACAGCGTAAACCGGATATTTCTTACGCAAAATCAATAATTAAATGGGCTCCTAAAGTTCAACTTAATGAAGGGCTTACCAAAACTATTAATTATTTCGACCATTTTTTAAAGAATAGCTAAATGAATACATACACATGCAAAAGCCCTGTTCTGTTCCTTACCTTCAACCGGTTAGACGTAACAAAACATGTTTTTTCTGAAATACGTAAAGCTCAGCCACCACATCTTTACTTTGCCTCTGACGGTCCACGAGAAGGTAGGAGCGGGGAGAAAGAAAAAGTACAAGCGGTACGCGACTATGTACTTGACAATATCGATTGGCAATGTGAGGTGCATACCTTATTACGAGAGAAGAACTTAGGGTGTAGAGATGCGGTAAGCGGTGCACTTGATTGGTTTTTTGAGCATGAAGAAATGGGAATAGTGCTCGAGGATGACTGTTTACCCGATCCAACTTTTTTTCAGTTTTGTGATGAATTACTAGAGAAGTACAGAACTGATACAAGAATTATGTGTATTACAGGAAATAATTTTCAGAACGGTACTCAACGCGGAACTGGAGACTATAGTTATTACTTTTCTCAATTAAATCATTGTTGGGGGTGGGCTAGTTGGCGTAGAGCTTGGCGAACTTGGCATGATGCTAATAAATACTTTGATGAAATTGAAAAAAATGGCTCTAATAACTTAACTCACAATAAGAATGCAAATACAAATTGGATGCATAGTTTTCGCAATGCCAAAAAGGGTCATGTAAATACATGGGATTATACTTGGACTATGGCAAATTTGATAAATAGTGGTTTAACAGTGACTCCACAAGTTAACCTTGTTCACAATATAGGTTTCGGAGAAGAAGCTACCCATACTAGTAGTGGTACATGCCCTGAGTCTAATGCTATACCATTCCCATTAAAACACCCTTCTTATGTCTTACAAGATAAGGAAGCGGATGATTATGCCTATCTTAAACATATGGGGTTTGTCTCTGTATTCCAAAGAATAAAAAGGAAGTTATTCAAATGAAGCTATGGGGATTTGATTTAGGGCGGATAGATTGTTCCTCTACTAAATATATAAAATCGTTGCCAAAAAATATTCCAACAGTTGAATGGCTTTGGGATGAAATGGACAGAATATGGGATGAGCTAGAATTAGATAACACTAAGCGGCTATCTGAACAGGCTATTGGGCAGTTTTATTCTCACCCAATTTGGCTTGTGAATGGTGTTTTTACTGCAAAAGATGAAGTGTCAAAGAATCATCGAGTAGCCGTAGCAAATTATTTGGAAAGATTGTGTGTAAATAATGTTGCGGATTATGGGGGAGGGTTTGGAGAATTAGCTCTTACTATCATATCTCAGCTCCCTAATTCTCAAGTAGAGATTGTTGAACCTTATCCGTCTGAAACAGGTTTAAACAGAATATCTAAGTGTGAACGAATTTCTATCGTCAAGGATCTTAAAGCCAATCACTACCAAGCAATTATTGCTCAAGATGTACTTGAGCATGTTGAGCAACCAATTGAACTTGCGTATGAATTGGCTAAGTCAGTTCAAAAAGATGGTTATGTTATTTTCTTAAATTGTTTTTACCCTGTGATTAAGTGCCATCTACCAGCCACTTTTCATCTTAGGTATAACTTTAAATCAGTTATGAGATCGATGGGGCTTGATTATATCGGAACTATACCTGGTGCTGAACATGGCTTGGTTTTCAGAAAAACACAAAGTATTTCTTTGTTACAGGCGAAACGAGCAGAAAGAGTGTCAAATTTTACAGGTTTGATCAAGAATATTTTCTACCCGGTTTTTGGTAATATCAAGAGAAAGCTACAATAATAGTCATGAAGTCATTAATTATATCTCATTCAGATATTTCAGGTGGGGCAGCAAGAGCAGCATATCGTTTGCATAAATCTTTATACATGTCTTCTGTTAATAGCACTATGTTAGTTAGTCGAAAGCTATCTGATGATTATTCAGTTCTAGTGGATAATTTAAAGTTTGATAGATTATCTCTATTTATTAGTAGTCAGATTTCCGCGTTGTTCCAAAAACAGCAAAAAACAACCAATTCAGTATTTCACTCATCAAATATCATAGGTTCATCGATTCTAGATAAGATAAACCAGAGTAATGCTGATATTGTTAACCTTCACTGGGTTAATAGGGAATGTTTATCTGTCAAACAAATATCTAAGGTTAATAAACCAGTTGTAATGACGCTTCATGACATGTGGGCATTTTGCGGTTCTGAACACTACACTAATGGAGAGGTTGACGAAAGGTATATTGAAGGGTACACGGAAAGCAACCGACCTGAAGGGCATAGTGGTATCGATATTGACCGAGCCACTTGGCTTCGAAAAGTTAAGTATTGGAAAAAACCATTTACCATTGTAACTCCAAGTAATTGGCTCTCTAAATGTGCTAGAAAATCCGCTTTATTTAGAGGGTGGCCTATACACACCATTCCTAATGCTTTAGATACTAGCCTTTATAGGCCGATAGACAAAGAACTTGCTCGCGAGTTATTAGGGTTGCCTCAAGAGTGTCGTTTAATTGGCTTTGGTGCGATAGGTGGCGGTCGAGATCCTCGTAAAGGCTATGATTTACTCCAGGATGCTTTAATGCAGCTAAGTGGTAAAATTGAAAATACTACTTGTGTCATATGTGGTCAAAGTAAACCCGAGTATGTTAAAGATGTAGGTATGCCCCAGCACTACCTTGGTCATCTAAACGATGATATTACCTTAGCGCTTTTTTACAATGCTATTGATGTCATGGTCGTGCCATCAAGAATGGATAACTTTCCTCAATCAGCTACTGAAGCCCAAAGTTGCGGAACACCAGTAGTTGCTTTTGATACTACTGGTTTAATTGATGTAGTAGAGCACAAGAAATCAGGTTATTTAGCTAAAGCTTTTGACACTAATGATCTTGCCGCAGGACTGCATTGGTGTCTATTCGAAAGTCATGCATCTAAAGTCAGTCACAACTCTAGACGAAGGGCGGTTGAGTTATGGGATAGCAAAGTAGTTGCTGACCAGTACTCGAGGTTGTTTAAAGAAGTGGCTAGGAGTGCGTAGATTATTCTATGGAAGTTAAAAACTCTCCCAAAATTGCAGTGCTGCTAACCTGCCATAATCGAAAGGAAAAGACCTTATCCGCATTAGCTTCATTGTATGAACAACAAGGCATTGATACTCGATTTATCATTGACATTTATTTGACTGATGATGGTAGTACTGATGGCACTAAGTCGACTGTCGAAGATCTGTTTCCCAACGTTGAACTAATTGTCGGAGATGGAAGCCTTTACTGGAATAAGGGGATGCGCTTAGCTTGGCAGACCGCCATGTCTAGTAATGGAGAGTATGATTTTTTTTGTTGGCTAAATGATGATGTTGTTTTAAACAGTGATGCATTGAGTAGTTTGCTCACTGATTATTTTTTGTTGAAGAAAAGTGGAGAATCCGTGGGTGCCATCGTTGGCTTAATGCAAGACGAAAATGGCAATCCAACCTATGGCGGCAAGTTAAAAGGTACAAGACTTTTCCCGTTAAAGGCTCAGTTACTTCCAATTGATAATAAACATTGCCAGCCCTGCGATTTCATTAACGGTAATTTGGTATTGATCCCTCAATCTTCAGTTGCACGTATTGGTATCCTTTCGGACAAGTTTACCCATCAAATGGGTGATTTTGATTACAGTGCTCGCCTTAACAAACATGGCCTTACTTGCTGGCAGGGTAAAGGTACGTTAGGCACATGCAGTTTAAACTCAGTAGAAAATACATTTAGAGACTGTAGTCTTGTTTTTGAAAAGCGAGTTGAGTTGCTGAAGAAGCCGAATCAAATCGCCCCTCCGAAAGAGTGGATGTACTTTATTTTCAAGTACGGGGGGCCACTAT
>NZ_JATABG010000237.1:0-9479 GCF_036533755.1 Vibrio sp. M260118
AGGTTGGTTAACCGTTGGTTATGACGAATTATGTGATAGTAAAGTGATTCGTTCGATCTTGATTGCTTCCAATCAACCCATTGCGGCTGATGCAACAGAAATGGCAGGACTGATTGGTAAACCACTCACCTTTACCGCGCTACTTTCCATCGCGGCTCAGGAAGAAGCAACCGAGTTGATTTGTAGCTGTTTCCGCGTCAACGATAAACAGATCGTGCGTGAACTAGAGAGTGGCGACTGCACTAGCGTCAATCAACTGAAAAACAAGCTTAAGTGTGGCACTAACTGTGGCTCTTGCATACCTCAAGTTGAGCAGTTAGTTGCGGAGTACCACCAAACGATTGCTGTGACTAAGTAGGAGCAGAGCATGAAAATGGATTTACTGTACAAAGAAGGTTCACAACTCGGCTTACGAGGTGGAGGTTTTGTCGCTCATGATTATATAGAGCACACTATTGACGGTGCTGGTAGCGAGCAAAGTAGACAGGGCGGTACAGGTAAGGTATTGCTGGTCGGTGCGGGGCCTAACGACCCGGAGTTGCTAACGGTCAAAGCGATGAAAGCGATTCAGGACGCGGATGTGATTGTCTATGACCGTTTAGTGAATCAAGAGGTCCTCGAATTCGCGTCAACTCAGTGTAAACTCATTTACGTAGGTAAACGCTGCGGTCAGCCGAGCCTAAAGCAGGAAGAGATCAGCCAAATATTGGTTGATTGTGCAAAGCTTGGTAAGCAAGTAGTTAGGCTTAAAGGTGGTGACCCGTTTATCTTTGGTCGCGGTGGTGAAGAGGGCTTGTTGCTGGCTGAAAATAATATTGAGTATCAAGTCATCCCAGGAATTACCGCAGCCATTGGTTGTGCGGCATCTTCGTATATTCCATTAACCCATCGTAAAGTGGCTCGAAGCGTTACCTTTGTGACCGGACAAGTGGTAACCGGAGCACTACCTGCTTGGTCTCAGCTTGTCGGTGCAGGTCAAACGCTTGTGTTCTACATGGGATTAGAGAAAGCCGACGAGATTCAGCGAGGGTTGATTAGCAATGGCTTAGATGGCGATTTCCCACTCGCGATTGTTACCCATGGTTGTAGCCGACAGCAAAAGGTGCATGTTTCCTGTTTAAGTGAGCTAATGTCCAAAGCGCATGAGCTGAAAGGAGTGAGTCCGGGATTGATTATATTGGGAGAAGTGGTCAAACTGAGAGACGAACTAATGGCTACGCTCGAAAGCGTTGTTTCTCAAGAGGAAGTATGAGCACAATTTTAGAATGTATTCGCACTGTAGGCCGAGGTGAGCGTGGGCGTAAACCGCTAACGTTTGAACAGGCCTACAAAATCATGGATGAGTATCTTGATGGTCAATGTGGTGACGATCAAATGGCGATGCTACTAATGTTGATTCGAGTACAAAATGAAACTCAGCAAGAGATTGCAGGTTTCGTAAAAGCGTTTCAGTCTCGCGTACCGAGTTTAGGCGCAGATATAGACTGGCCATGCTATGCGGGCAAACGCAGTAGCGCAGGCCAGCCTTGGCATCTGTTAGCCGCTAAAATCCTATCGCAACATGGCTACAAAGTGCTGCTCCACGGCTATCATGATAGACCTGCAGGGCGATTGCATGCGGAAGATTATTTAGCGCAGCTCGACGTACAAATCGCTGACTCACCGGAGCATGCGAAGAGTCTACTTGAAACTCATGGCATTGCTTATCTACCACTTAAGCATTTTGCGCCACAAGCGGAAACCATGATTGGCTGGAAAAATCGCTATGGATTGCGTACTCCGATCAACACGGTTGTTCGTGCGTTAAACCCGGGCGGCGCGAAACTCGGCCTGCGCGGTAGCTTTCATCCTGGCTTTCAGCAGCTTCATGCCGAAGTGGAGAGTGAAATTGGCTTAACCAGTCACGCAGTTGTTTCATTTAAAGGTCAGTCTGGTGAGTCGGAGTACAATCCTAAAGTGAGTCAAACGGTGTGGGTAAGTACACCAAACGGTGTTGAGTCTCACTACTGGACTGAACGAATGCTGACAGACATCCCTCTACCAAACCAATGTCTGTTTGGTACTGATGAGTCGAACCTCAACATGATGGCAAACACCATAGTATCTACAATGGCAGCAACGCTGTTTGCCGAATCTAATGATTTAGAGCAGGCCTTCGAAAAAGCCTATAGCTTATGGTCCAACTACTGTAAAAATCACTGATTTTACTACTTGGCACATTCCTTGTTATGTCTCTTATTAGATAGAGAGCACAACAGGGAATGTTCATGAATAAAAAACTCTCAAAAAATCCTCTTATTGTGTGTAGTGATCGCATCGAAGAATCGGTGCGATTAACCACTCAACTCGCTCAAGAGTTCGACAATATAACCAGTTGTCAGCTCAACCAGTTTGAGAAGATGCTCGACCGAGAACCCGAGTCCTATGTGGTTGTGGGTTGGCAGCAGCCGAGCGCAGAACTGCGACTGATTATCGAAGAGTGTCGACGCAGAAAGTTGCCGCTTCTGGTTGTGTTAAAGCAATTAGAGTCTAATGATATCAGCCGCTTACCAGAGAAAATGGACTATGTGATCATTCCGGCTGATAGTCAATTTTCACTTTCGCCTTGGATCGAAAATGCTTGCCAAATGCGCCAATCAGTGACTGCGTTAGAAAGTGAGATCGAGCAATTAGAACTCAAACTAGAAGAGCGAAAGTTGGTTGAAAAAGCCAAAGGCTTGTTAATGAAGATGCATCAGGTCGACGAAGAAGCAGCGTTCAAAGCGATGAGGAATTCGGCGATGCAGTCGAGCCAATCGCTCGCACAAGTTGCAAAGAACCTGCTGCAAACCCTAGAAGTCCTTAAGTAACACTCTACCACTTTGGGGTTATAAGAAAAATTCCGCATTGGTGCGAAGTGCACTAATACTAAGCAAATAGAATAGTGTCTGATAAGGTGTTTTACTTAACGTGTTGATATTAAAGAGTTAAATAAGTTGGCACATAACTTGGAACACTATAAACAGAAACTATGACAATCTGTTCAATCGTAACCTTGAATTATCAACGGCGGTAATAGAAAGGAAGCAATGGCGCTACAGCTCACTGGAGTTGTAGCGCCTTTTTATTGGAGAAAACTTATGAAATGGACGTCAGCAATCAAGCGCACTTTAGTCGGCGCTGCACTTACAACCACGTTTTACGTGCCCACGACTTTCGCAGAGTTAGGGGAACCTGAAATAGAAGATCTAAAGTTTGGTTTCATCAAGCTTACTGATATGGCACCGCTAGCGGTCGCGTATGAGAAAGGCTTTTTTGAAGATGAAGGTCTGTACGTCACGTTGGAAGCTCAAGCCAACTGGAAAGTACTATTAGACCGAGTCATCGATGGCGAACTTGATGGTGCACACATGCTATCTGGTCAACCGTTAGGTGCGACTATCGGTATCGGTACTAAAGCCGAGGTAATTACTGCATTTAGTATGGACCTTAACGGTAACGCGATTACTGTATCGAACAAGACTTGGGAACAGATGAAACCAAACATCCCAGTTCAAGAGGATGGTAAATTAGTTCATCCAATCAAGGCTGATGCGCTTAAACCTGTGGTTGAAAGCTATCTTGATGAAGGTAAGCCGTTCAACATGGGCATGGTGTTTCCTGTTTCAACTCACAACTACGAACTTCGTTATTGGTTAGCTGCTGGTGGCATTCACCCAGGCTATTACGCGCCAACAACAGGTGACAACAGCGGCCAAGTAAACGCAGACGTACTATTGAGCGTCACACCTCCACCGCAAATGCCAGCAACCATGGAAGCGGGCACAATTGAAGGTTACTGTGTGGGCGAACCGTGGAACCAACAAGCGGTATTTAAAGGCATTGGTGCTCCTGTCGTGACTGACTACGAAATCTGGAAAAACAACCCAGAGAAGGTGTTCGGCGTATCAAAATCCTGGGCTGAAAAATATCCAAATACTCATATTCGTGTCGTGAACAATGACGGGTACCTTTGAATATGAGAAAGGTGATGTACGTGAAGTGCCTGATTTCAACGTGTTCTTCCGTCACAACGCAACCTACCCATATTACAGTGATGCAATCTGGTACCTAACTCAGATGCGTCGTTGGGGCCAAATCCCTGAAGAAAAATCGGATGACTGGTACATGGAAGTGGCGAAAGAAGTATACCGCCCAGATATCTACCAACAAGCAGCGGAAGCTCTAATCGAAGATGGTGTTCTGTCTAGTACAGATTTCCCTAAATTCGCTGAAGAAGATGGCTTCCGCGCTCCACAAACTCACTTTATCGACAATATCGTCTACGACGGCCGTTCACCAAACGCTTACCTAGAGAAATTCGCGATTGGTCTGAAAGGCAAAGACAAAGTTTAACAACATAAAGGAGGGGTTCGCCCCTCCAATAAAAATAGTACTACCAACAAGGATGTATAGGAGTCGTTATGTCGAGCAATGTAATATCATTAATTCCGAGTAGAGAGCTGGTTGCGAATAAAAGCAAAGCTATTCTACTGCCTGTTATCGGAATCTTGCTGTTTTTAATGATGTGGCATTTTAGTGCACGTCAGGTAGAAACATCACTTGGTACCTTACCTGGTCCAGCTCAAACCTATCAGCAGTTTAGTAACTTAGTTAGCGAGCACTGGGCGGAGCGTGACAAAGAGATCGCGTTTATTGAGCGCCAAGAAAAACGCAACGCAGCAAAGCTAGCAAAGAACCCTGATGCTAAGGTGAAAATTCGCCCTTACACAGGCAAACCAACCTTTTTTGACCAGATAGTTACCAGTTTAATCACGGTAGCGAGTGGTTTCTTACTTGCGACAGTTATTGCAATCCCTCTGGGTATTATCCTCGGCTTGAATCAAGGCGTTTACCAAGCATTTAACCCAGTAATACAACTACTTAAACCTGTTTCACCCTTAGCGTGGCTACCGATAGTGACCATGGTGGTGAGTGCGACCTATGTCAGTGACGATCCTATGTTTGCCAAATCTTTCGTTAACTCACTGCTTACCGTTGCACTGTGTAGCTTGTGGCCAACGCTTATTAACACTGCGGTTGGTGTAACAAGCGTAGATAAAGACCTCATTAACGTAAGTAAAGTTTTGCAGCTGTCATGGTGGCAACACATTCGAGTCATCGTTCTTCCTTCAGCCATTCCGATGATCTTCACCGGGCTTCGTTTGTCATTAGGTATTGCATGGATGGTATTGATCGCGGCAGAAATGCTGGCGCAGAACCCAGGTCTAGGTAAGTTCGTATGGGACGAGTTCCAAAATGGTAGCTCGGCGTCTTTAGGGCGAATCATGGTAGCGGTTATTGCTATCGGTTTTATCGGCTTACTTCTCGACCGCGGCATGTTGCAACTTCAGAAGTGGTTATCTTGGAACAAACAGCAGGCATTGCGATAAAAGGAGTTTCCTATGTCTAAAGCACTATTAGATTTAACCCAGTTGGGTATGAGTTTTCCGACACCAAACGGCGACTTTATTGCACTGAAAAACGTAAACCTGCAGATCCGAAAAGGCGAATTTATCTCATTAATTGGTCACTCAGGTTGTGGCAAATCAACGGTTCTCAACCTAGTTGCAGGTCTGCACTTGCCAACTGACGGTGGTGTGATTGTTGATGGTCGTGAGGTGAGTGGCCCAGGCCCAGAACGTGCGGTGGTGTTCCAGAACCACTCTCTACTGCCTTGGTTAACGGTATACCAAAACGTTGAGCTCGCGGTGAAGCAGATTGCTGATCAACACTCTGGTTCAGTTGACACTAAAACTTGGATTAAACAGCAAGTTGAACACTATTTAGAGCTGATTCAAATGTCACATGCGGCGGATAAAAAGCCGGATGAAATCTCAGGTGGTATGAAACAGCGTGTTGGTATTGCTCGCGCGTTGGCTCTGCAACCAAAAGTCCTACTGATGGATGAACCGTTTGGCGCGTTAGATGCGCTAACTCGTGCACGCTTGCAAGACTCACTAATGGAGATTCAAGCAGAGCTAAACAATACAGTCATCATGATTACTCATGATGTCGATGAGGCGGTACTGCTCTCTGACAAAATCGTCATGATGACCAATGGCCCAGCGGCGACGATCGGTGAAGTGTTAGAGGTTGATTTGCCAAGGCCACGTAACCGCGTTGAGCTAGCCGACGATCCACAGTATCAGAAATGTCGTCAGTCAGTGCTTCGCTTCCTCTATGAGAAGCAGGCAAAAACAGCGGCTAGTCCGGCTGATAAAAAAGATAAAGAGCAAAAAGAGCTCACAACGACCGCGAAAACGGCTTAAAGGAGTCACATTATGGAACATATTGTTGTTGTAGGTAATGGCATGGTTGGCCACCATCTTGTGGCTCAGTTGGTAGAGCGTGGTGCTCACCTAGAAAAACGCATTACTGTCATCGGAGAAGAGCGTTTTATCGCTTATGACCGAGTACAGCTCTCTTCGCTGTTTTCCGGCAATAGCCATCAAGACCTAATGCTGAGCAGTGAAGAGTGGTACAAAATGCATGGCATTGAGCTAATGCTTGGTAGCCAAGTGACGCAAGTTGAACGAGATAAAAAGCGTTTAGTTCTCGATGGTGACAGCGTGATGGGGTACGACCAACTTGTTCTCGCGACAGGTTCTTACCCATTTGTGCCACCAATCGATGGGAAAGATCGCGATAATATTTTTGTTTACCGAACCCTAGATGATCTTTCTGAAATCAAAACTGCCTGTCAGGGCGCCAAAACAGGTGCCGTCATCGGTGGTGGTTTGCTTGGTCTAGAAGCTGCCAACGCATTGAAACTGCTGGGCGTAGAAACACACGTAGTAGAGTTTGCGCCGCGCTTAATGCCAGTTCAGCTTGATGACGGAGCAGGGCAAGTTCTCAAAGAGAAAATTGAGGACTTGGGCTTAACCGTTCATACCTCGTCGGCAACTGAGAAAATCTGTGATGGTGAGAGTGCTAACCACAGGTTAGTGTTCAAAGACGCCGACCCTCTAGAAGTCGATGTTATCGTATTCTCTGCAGGTATTAGACCTCAAGATGCGTTAGCGCGTGAGGCAGGTATCGAGATTGGTGAGCGTGGCGGTATTGTTATCAATGATCAGTGCCGGACAAGTGATGAAAGCATCTATGCTGTGGGTGAGTGTGCGTTATGGCAGGAGAAAATCTTCGGCTTAGTTGCTCCGGGCTACACTATGGCGCGAGTGGTTGCGGATCAACTACTTGGACGTGATAACAAAGGCTTCACTGGCGCAGACATGAGTACCAAGCTCAAGTTGCTTGGCGTTGATGTCGCTTCGATTGGTGATGCTCATAAAGCAACTGAAGGTGCGCAAGAGATGGTGCTGCAAGATGCAGTCGCGGGCATCTACAAGAAACTGGTTGTCGATAAATCAGGAACTAAGTTGCTCGGCGCTATTTTAGTGGGAGACAACTCAGACTATGATGCGCTACTTCAATGCTACCTTAATGAAACTGAGCTTCCAGACCACGCGGCTAACTTGCTGTTTGATACAGGAATGCTAAACGGCGAGATGGATGATAGTGCCATCATCTGTTCTTGTCACAATGTCAGCAAAGGTGACTTGGTCAGCGCTATTCAAGCAGGTGCTCATGACCTAGATACGCTCAAGGCTGAAACGAAAGCGGGTACAGGTTGTGGCGGTTGTACCAGTATGGTTAAGAGTGTCTTGGATACTCAGTTAACTACTATGGGTGTTGAGGTTAACAACCACATCTGTGAGCACTTTGAATTATCACGCCAAGAGCTATTCCACATCTGTCAGGTAGAGCAAATTAAAGATTTCCATACCTTGTTAGAAAAACATGGTAAAGGCATGGGGTGTGACCTTTGTAAGCCAACAGCGGCATCGATCTTTGCGTCGCTATGGAATGAGCACATCATGGAGCCGCAACACAGCGCGCTGCAAGACTCGAATGATGCATTCATGGCTAACCTACAGAAAGACGGTTCTTACTCAGTCGTCCCTCGTGTGGCGGGCGGTGAAATTACCCCAGATAAATTGATTGCTTTGGGTGAAGTAGCGAAGAAATACGATCTCTACACTAAGATCACTGGTGGTCAGCGTGTCGACCTATTTGGCGCTCAAGTAGAGCAGCTACCAGAGATCTGGCAAGCATTGATCGATGCAGGTTTTGAAACTGGTCATGCCTACGGTAAATCACTGCGAACAGTTAAATCATGTGTCGGTTCAACCTGGTGTCGTTACGGTGTTGATGATTCTGTCGGCTTAGCCATTGAGCTAGAGAATCGCTATAAAGGCCTTCGTGCGCCGCACAAGATCAAGTTCGCTGTCTCTGGTTGTACCCGTGAGTGTGCGGAAGCGCAGAGTAAAGATATTGGCGTCATCGCAACTGAAAACGGTTGGAACCTCTATGTTTGTGGTAATGGTGGTATGCGGCCAAGACACGCAGACTTGATTGCTTCGGATCTATCTAAAGCAGAGCTAGTTGCACTTATCGACCGTGTACTCATGTTCTACGTACGAACTGCGGATCGTCTACAACGAACCTCAGTTTGGATAGAGAACTTAGAAGGTGGATTGGATTACCTGAAACAAGTAGTGATCGAAGATTCGCTTAACCTCAACGAGTCTCTTGAAGCTCAGATGCAGCATATCGTTGATACCTACCAATGTGAGTGGAAGAGCACGATTGAAAACAGTGACAAACTGGCTAAGTTCAAACCATTTATCAATGCCGATGATGCAAGCCAAGCGCTGCCATATCAAAGAGTGCGCGGTCAACGTATCCCTGTGAAGGAGGAAATCTAATGGAAGTCGTAGATAAAATAAAAGTTTGTCGCTTAGATGAGTTGTCTCCATACCAAGGTCGAGCTGCGTTAATTGATGGCGAGCAAGTGGCGCTGTTCAATATTCCTGAGCATGGTGTCTTTGCGATTCAAAACTGGGACCCAATCGGTGAAGCTTATGTGCTTTGCCGAGGAATCGTGGGTGATGTAGCAGGCGAAATGTGCGTAGCCTCGCCACTCTACAAGCAACATTTCAGCTTAAAGAGTGGTGAATGCATCGAAAAGCCGGAAATAAAGTTGTCGGTATACAAGGTAGAGATCGAACAAGGCAACGTCTTGATTGGTTGATAGCCTGATGCGATTGTGAGCAAATAGATCACGCCTTAATCAACGCAGATTTGTTTTTAACCACTTGAACGTTAAAAATAAATTTTTCGTTGACTCTAAATCTCTAGCCGTTAAAGTACACCCCGTTCCCACGACAACGTCGTTGGAATGGTGGTGTACCATCGCTTTTAGCGTTGCCCTGGTGGTGGAATTGGTAGACACAAGGGATTTAAAATCCCTCGGCGTTCGCGCTGTGCCGGTTCAAGTCCGGCCCGGGGCACCATCTACCTTGTTTCAAGGTACAAGCAAAATTTGAGGCGCGTTGGCAGAGTGGCTATGCAGCGGATTGCAAATCCGTGGACCTCGGTTCGACTCCGGGACGCGCCTC
>NZ_JATABG010000238.1:0-5615 GCF_036533755.1 Vibrio sp. M260118
CGATGAAGCTCAGCAACAAGGTCTTCGGTCGATCTGTCATTAGACAAAGATTCTGAACGAAAATTGACAATTAGCTCGTCGGCATCGTTTTTTTGTAGTTGATGAAGAATAACGTTTGAAAGATGAAGACTCATAATGAAATTTATCGCCACGTAGGTTTCAGTTGCGTGGCATTGTAGGTTATCATAAGCCGCTTTACTATCATCATTAGAGTCTTTATGCCGATTACATCTAAATACAGCGACGAACAAGTGGAACTTATCCTTGCGGAAGTGGCTGCGGTACTTGAAAAACATTCAGCAGGTCCAGAACTTGCTTTAATGATTGCTGGAAATATCGCTACCAATGTCTTAAATCAAGACGTTGCTGCTTCACAACGCAAAGCAATTGCTGAAAAATTTGCTGAAGCACTTGTTTCTTCAGTTGAAGATAAAAAACACTAAGAATAATAACGGACAATAGAACACATACATGGTTGATAACGGAAATACATACGGTGAACGCGTATCGCGTTTAGTGGGATGGGGGCATTGGTTTGCCTTTTTCAACATTATCGCAGCAATGCTGATCGGAACCCGTTATATCACTCAGTCTCCGTGGCCCGAAACTCTACTTGGTCAATTCTATTTGATGGTCTCTTGGGTTGGTCACTTTGGCTTCCTCGTTTTCGCCTTGTATTTACTGGTGCTGTTTCCGCTTACCTTTATTTTACCGTCACGAAAACTGTTCCGTTTAGTGGCGGTTTGTTTTGCGACCGTGGGTCTAACGATTCTACTGGTCGACACTCAAGCCTATCAAACCATCAACCTGCACCTCACTCCGGTTGTATGGGAAGTCCTATTCAGTAAAGAAAGCTCGAACGTGAGTGTCGACTTACAGTACCTATTTGTCGTTTTACCACTAATTTTCCTCATCCAGCTTGCGCTATCGGAATGGGTGTGGCGTAAACAACGTAAGCTATCGCACAAACACGTTGGCCGCCCTATCGCAGGACTGTTCTTTGTGAGCTTTATTGCTAGCCACCTAATCTACGTTTGGGCAGATGCGTACTTTTATAATCCGATTACAGCCCAGCGTGCTAACTTCCCTCTCTCGTACCCCATGACAGCAAAATCATTCATGGAGAAGCATGGTCTACTCGACCGAGAAGAGTACCAAATGCGTTTGGAGCAAAGCCAAACCGATACCGAGTTGGTGAGTTACCCACTAGAAAAAATCGAGTTCAACCGCCGAGCAAATCCACTCAATGTGTTGGTGGTCAGTGTTAACAACTTGCGCGCAGATATGCTCAACGAACAAGCAATGCCTGCGACGTATGCTTTCTCTCAAGAAAACTTAAATTTCACCAATCACTTCAGTGCGAGTAACGACGCATTTGGTGTGTTTGGTCTGTTCTATGGTTTACCGAGCAGCTATTCAAGCAGTATTAAAACTCAAGGCTCTAAACCAATCCTGATTGATACTCTGCTTGACAAGCAGTACCAATTTGGCCTGTTCAGTGCAGACAATTTTGATGAAGCGCTTTATGGCGAAACAGTGTTTAGAGGCATGAAATTTACTGGCATTGCCTTTGATGATGCCGAATCTGCAGACAGCCAAGCAATTGATGCTTGGGCTGATTGGGTTAAGCAACAAGATCAAAAGCCATGGTTTAGCTTTATCGAGTTGACCACGGTAGATAATTTCACGACATATAATGATGGCGATAAAAAGCTCTCCACAGGCGAAAAGCTAAAGGCTGGCTATCTTAAGTCCGTGGCCCAAGCCGATTCAGAGCTTCAGCAACTTATTGATGCGGTCTCTGAATTAGCTCTAGATGATTCAACCGTTATTGTAATTACATCAAATCACGCGACTGAGTTTAATGAGACCAAAACCAATAGCTGGGGCTCAAACACCAACTACAGTCAGTACCAACTACATGTACCTATGATCATTCACTGGCCGGGTAAGTTGGCAAGCGAATACACGCACAGAACCAGTCACCTGGACCTTTCGGTTACCCTGCTGCAAGACCTGCTTGGTGTGTCATCAAACCCGACCGACTTTAGCAGTGGTCGTAATCTATTTGATGAACGCAAACGTCGCTGGATATTAGCGGGAGATTCTCGAGAACTGGCGCTAATTACTACCAAAAATACGACCGTGATCGATAAGTTTGGCAACTACAAACTTTACGACGCCAACTACCAACGACTAAAAGACGAAAACCCTACCCTGCCAATCTTGATGCAAGGTTTGACCGAGTTACAACGTTTCTACGCAAAAAGTAACTGAATCAGCGTCTTAGAGATTGACCCTATAGCCAATTAAGATTAGATTATTGGCAGCGGACTGTAGCGCAGCTTGGTAGCGCACCGTCATGGGGTGTCGGGGGTCGCTGGTTCAAATCCAGTCAGTCCGACCAGTTTAAAAAAGAGAGCCTAGGCTCTCTTTTTTGCTTTTCTGTCACTCAGTCTGTCAGGTGTTTCTCTCTCAGCTGGCGGCTCATACTACGCGCAAACTGACCGAAATCCATATATCGAGTTAACGCAGCACAAGTTGGTGGTAGAGGCTGGAGCATAAACACACCTTCACTGTTAAAAATATCGCTGTGAATCTCAGTAAAGTAACTCTTATTATTTAGTCCTGACGCCAAAAACAGCGCATGTACCTTACAACAGCAGCTAAGCTTAGGTAGTTTCCTAACCACCGTACTTATAGTTGATTCAGCATTCTGATTACCAATGGACAAGCTATAGCCGTGAAGCTTTATTACTGCGAGCTGCTGAATCTCCGCTTCATTTAACTTTAAGCGCGAAACTTCATTGAGCATGTGCTCGTACTTTTTCTTATACAGAGAACTGCTCTCATCGTTTGACGTCCACTGCATCAGCAACGCAAACATGTAGTTCAACATATGTTGAGGGACTTCTCTCTTAAGCATTTTCGACACCGCCAAATTTGACGAAAAATGCTCTAGCGCCTCCTCGTTTTTACCTAAGATGATACCTATCAGCCCGAGCAGGGTTCTTTCGGTCATATCAAGCCCATAGCGCATCCCAGATGTTACTAGCATTCGATATCCACGCTGAAGGTGTCCTTTCTTAAGCAGTAGCAAGGCACCTATTTGATCAAATGGCTGACCAAACTGGACTTTGGAGAGATCGAACTTATCATAAAGCTCTAGTGCATCTTCAGACTGTCCATTCATCAGCATGGCGTTGAGAAAGAAGCTCACTTCCAACGAGTAATCCTTTTTACCCGCCTCTTTAATTAACGCGCCGTACAACTCGGTAGCGCTTTTGAGCTCTCTTTTCATTAAATACTGATGGGCGCGTTTCAGCATAAAATCATACTGATAGTCGGGATAGTGATGTTCAAAAAATTCATAGCGCTTAGCCATCTCGCAATCAGAGAACTCTTTATCTGAAAGCAACATTGGCCACACGGTATTCTTTTTCTCAAACGTTCTGCGGATCTGTTCACTAATATTACGCTGATTATCTTCAAGCGTAATATGGATATCTGACAAATAGTACGCTGAGTCTTTCACTTCGGCATCGAGGCAATCCATGATGATGGTTGAGCTATCATCTATGGTGCGCATCGCTCTTAAATGGTAAAGAAGATCAGAAGCTTTAACTTGATTTTGACAGTAGCTTTGATCACAGATAAGAATGTCAAAACGATCATGAAAAGTACGATTCAGTGGCTCATGAGGCGCACTGTGGTAGATGATTTTGTGTGGCTTGATGCCAAGAGATAACATCAAACTCGATATGCTGATGTTTCGATTAGGAAACTCTTTTACAACAAGAACATTAGCGTCTTTAAACTTCAACATACCGACACTCGATACTCCATGGTTTGAGACTTGTTGTGTCGAAATAACAAGACCTAATACTTTAGTATGAAAGGTTAATACGCGGGATGCTCATAAATAAACCATAACTTCACCTACTACGCAGCGAATTGCATTCATTTTGCTCAATCTTTTGTTAATTATCTATAGATCCTTGTTTAGTTTGCATACTCCCTCACTACTTTTGTAAGAAAAATGAACCAACTTAAAAAAACGCTCTGATAATATTGAATAGGAATTCGATGAAAAAATACCTTTGAGCATTGAAAAACACTTAAAATGCTTGTTTGTTCAGCTTTTTATCACCAACCGCTCATAATTAAAGCAAACAGTAAAAATAGGGGTTTACAACTTTTCTCAACCTCTATATTATTCGCTTCACCACGGAGAGATGGCTGAGTGGTTGAAAGCACCGGTCTTGAAAACCGGCATACGTTAATAGCGTATCTAGGGTTCAAATCCCTATCTCTCCGCCACATTCGAAAAGCCCGCTGAGAAATCAGCGGGCTTTTTCGTTGTGAGTTCTATAAGCTTCAGTCCTACGTTCAAGCATCACGCTACAGATAATTGATATCTTCTCTGTCACCTTGTTTGTAGCTACCTAGATGGGTGGAAAAACAGCGGGTTTTCACTAAGTTAATCAGGCTGTCTTTTAGCTCTGCTGGATAAATGCGCTTATCAGCAAGGTCGGCAATGGGTAGCCACTCGACGGCTTGAATATACTCTTCGTCATTCAAGCCGGCTAAGTTATCCAAGCTAGGACATCCGCTAAACGACTCAACGAGATAGAAGAACTCTGCGTGGTAGCACTGCCTTTGCGTTTCTAAAAACTCTCTCACGCACAGCAGTTCACCAACCTCAACATCAAGCCCTGCTTCTTCTTTAAACTCTCGTACCACACAAGATCTTGAGCTTTGGTCTTCAGGTTCCATACCCCCTCCAGGTGGGATCCAATATTCACCGCTGAAGTCTCTCACTTTAACTAGCAAGATCATATCTCCTTTAACCAACACGCCTGCTGCACGAATTCGGTGATCCATTTGTTTTCCTTAACTTACGTAAATACTTAAAGCAGCTCGAATTAACTGCATATGGATTGGAACTAACTCATTATGCTCGCTACGGTATCCACCGCCGACAACGCAAACAATCGGTAACTGTTTTTGCTTAGCCAGTTTGAACATAAATCGGTCGCGCTGATAGATTGCGTCAGTAGAAATATTAAGATAGCCAAGTTCATCATCAATATGGATATCGACTCCCGCATCGTAAATAATCAGATCAGGTTGATGGAGGTTGACCGCCATTTCAACAACAGAGGTGAAGGCTTGCAAAAACTCATTGTCTTCGGTGTTTCTAGCAAGGGGTACATCGAAGTCTGAGTCTGGTTTACGTGCCGGAAAATTCTTATCGCAATGAAATGAGACAGTAATAATGTCATCTTCCGCCGCACACAAGGTCGCCGTTCCATCACCATGGTGAACATCACTATCAACAATAACCACCTTGTCGATTCCATCCAGTGTCAATGCTCTTTTTGCCGCTAACACCAGGTCATTAACAAGGCAAAAGCCACTACCATAGTTATGGTGGGCATGATGATAGCCGCCACTTAAATGCAGCGCGACGCCGTGCCCCAATGCTTGTACAACAGTTTCACATGTGCCACCAGCAGATGTCAGTGTCCTAGTAATCAAACTATCGCTCCACGGAAAGCCAATTCGGCGCATTTTCGGCGCAGGCAATGCTCCTGTTACCAGTTGCTGTATAT
>NZ_JATABG010000239.1:0-5601 GCF_036533755.1 Vibrio sp. M260118
GACTTCATTTCAGAACTAGATGCGCCTGAACTGCTAAAAACACCTGCGGTACTTCAAGCTATCGTAAGCCCAGAAGTGAAAGAAGATGGTCTCAACTCTGAAGTTATCGAGGTTGCTCCTGAGCACGTAATCGTTGTTCGTGTAGAAGATACGCGTGATGAGACAGTACTACCGCTTGAAGAAGTTCGCTCTCAAGTTACTAAGACGCTAGCAAGCGTGAAAGGTGAGCAACGTGCAATTGAACTAGCTGACGCTCTTGTTGCTGACCTCAAACAGGGTAAACAAGAGCTTCTAGAACAGAATGGCTTAGCGTTCGGTGAAGTCGAAACCGTTGATCGCAGTTCTCCACTGGCTGATGTTGTGTTCTCTATGGTGAAACCTGCTGAAGGTCAAGTCGAGTACGCGCAGGCGAAAGACTTATCTGGTGACATTGTGGTCGTTGAGCTTTCTTCAGTTTCCGCTGTATTTAACACTATGTACAATGAGCAAATTGCTCAGCAGATGACTCAATCAAATGCTCAGCAAGACTTATCTGGTTTAATCAGCATCTTACGTAAAACAATTGATATCGAATACTTCGTTGTGACTCAATAACCTGTATTAGTGTAATTGATACATTACTTAAAACGGACTGCTTTGGCGGTCCGTTTTGTTTTGTGTAGAGAGTAGTGGGAAAGTTAATCGCGCTAAGTATGCTGAACTTGTTATTGAACTAACAAGGAAGAGAGCATGCTAAAACAACTATTTTTGATTGTCGCACTGATCAGTTTTGTTCCGTTTACTGTCGCCGAGGAAGCGAAAGTAGATCCGAAATATGAAGGCATTGAAATCACAGTCAACGTCAATAGCGCTACTGCCGAAGAGCTAGCTGCGCTTTTGAATGGCGTTGGCTTAAAAAAGGCGCAGGCGATAGTCGATTACCGTAATGAGCACGGAAATTTCGAATCAGTTGAATCACTTACCGCTGTTAAAGGGATCGGTTCTGCTTTGGTGGCGAAAAATCAAGACCGGATAAAACTCTGATAGCTTGATATTTGCAAGGGGCGCTACGGCGCTCTTTTTTGTTTTTACTGCAATATGCGCCTAGAACCTGATGCCATTTACCTCTATAATTCTTCGCCGAATATTGGTTAACGCGTTAAACGTTAATCGGCAACTAACACGGAGTAAAACATGTCGTCTCACACGCCGGTTGTGACCGTTGATGGACCAAGTGGAGCGGGTAAAGGCACGCTTTGTATGCTTTTATCTAAAAAATTAGGCTTCCACTTATTAGATTCAGGCGCAATTTATCGCGTACTCGCTTTGGCTGCTATCCACCACGGTGTTGATTTAGAGTCGGAAGATGCGTTGGTTCCGATTGCCACTCATCTAGATGTTCAGTTCATCGCGGAAGGCGACTTAGTAAAAGTTATCCTTGAAGGCGAAGATGTGTCTTGTGAGCTGCGCAAAGAAGAGACCGGTATGGCGGCATCTAAAGTAGCTGCATTGCCAAGAGTTCGTGAGGCTCTGCTGCGTCGTCAACGAGCGTTTGCTGAAGGTCAAGGCTTGATCGCCGACGGTCGCGATATGGGTACAGTCGTTTTCCCTCAAGCGGAAGCAAAAATCTTCTTAGATGCGAGCGCGGTAGAACGTGCTCAGCGACGCCTTAAACAGTTGCAAGATAAAGGGTTAGATGTTAAATTTGCTGACCTTTTGAGCGAGATCCAAGAGCGAGACGACCGAGATCGTAATCGCCCAGTGGCCCCATTGCGCCCTGCTGAGGATGCGCTTCTGCTTGATTCTACTTCGATGAGTATCGACGAAGTAGTAGAAAAAGCACTACAATATATCGAATCGAAGCTAGTCGTTTAGGCGGCTAGGTAAGAGCGTTGGTCGCAAGGATGATGACCGGCGAATTTAATAACCCCACGCGGTAGGATACCCGTGGACGTTTAATTTATTGAAGATTAAATAATGACTGAATCTTTTGCTCAACTCTTTGAAGAGTTTCTAAACGAGACTGAATTCCAACAAGGTACTATCGTTAAAGGTACTGTAGTAGCTATCGAGAACGGCTTTGTTCTTGTTGACGCTGGTCTAAAGTCTGAGTCTGCAATCCCTGCTGAACAGTTCAAGAACGCTGCTGGCGAGCTTGAAGTTGAAGTTGGTTCTGAAGTAGACGTAGCTCTAGACGCTGTAGAAGACGGTTTCGGCGAAACTCAACTTTCTCGTGAGAAAGCTAAGCGTCACGAAGCGTGGATCGTACTTGAGAAAGCTTGTGAAGAAGCTGAAACTGTTGTTGGTATCATCAACGGTAAAGTTAAAGGTGGTTTCACTGTTGAACTAAACGGTATCCGTGCCTTCCTTCCAGGTTCTCTAGTAGACGTACGTCCTATCCGTGACACTGCTCACCTAGAAAACAAAGAGCTAGAGTTCAAAGTTATCAAACTTGACCAGAAGCGTAACAACGTAGTTGTTTCTCGCCGTGCAGTAATCGAGTCTGAGAACAGCGTTGAGCGTGAAGAGCTTCTAGAAACTCTACAAGAAGGCGCAGAAGTTAAAGGTATCGTTAAGAACCTTACCGACTACGGTGCGTTCGTAGACCTAGGCGGCGTTGACGGCCTTCTACACATCACTGACATGGCTTGGAAGCGCGTTAAGCACCCTTCTGAGATCGTTAACGTTGGTGACGAGATCCAAGTTAAAGTTCTTAAGTTCGACCGTGAGCGTACTCGCGTATCACTAGGTCTTAAGCAACTAGGCGAAGATCCATGGGTAGCAATCGCTAAGCGTTACCCAGAAGGTCACAAACTATCTGGTCGCGTTACTAACCTAACTGACTACGGCTGTTTCGTTGAAATCGAAGAAGGCGTTGAAGGTCTAGTACACGTTTCTGAAATGGATTGGACTAACAAGAACATCCACCCATCTAAAGTTGTTAATGTTGGCGACGAAGTTGAGGTTATGGTTCTTGAAATCGACGAAGAGCGTCGTCGTATCTCTCTAGGCCTTAAACAGTGTAAAGCTAACCCATGGCAATCTTTCGCTGAAGCGCAAGCTAAAGGCGACAAAGTTACTGGTAAGATCAAGTCTATTACTGACTTCGGTATCTTCATCGGTCTAGAAGGCGGCATCGACGGTCTAGTTCACCTATCTGACATTTCTTGGAATGTTGCTGGTGAAGAAGCGGTACGTGAGTACAAGAAAGGCGACGAGATCTCTGCAGTAGTACTAGCAGTAGACGCTGAGCGTGAGCGTATCTCTTTAGGCGTTAAGCAAATGGAAAACGACCCATTCAATGCTTACGTTGCTGAGAAGAAGAAAGGCACTCTAGTTAACGGTACAGTTGTTGCTGTTGACGCTAAAGGTGCAACTATCGAGCTTGAAGAAGGCGTAGAAGGTTACATCCGCGCTTCTGAAGTTTCTCGTGACCGCGTAGAAGACGCTTCTCTAATCCTAAGCGCTGGTGACAGTGTTGAAGCTAAGTTCACAGGTGTAGACCGTAAGAACCGCGTAATCAACCTATCTATCAAAGCTAAAGATGAAGCTGAAGAGCAAGAAGCAATGGCTTCACTGAACAAAGCAGACGACGCTTCATTCGGTAACGCTATGGCTGACGCTTTCAAAGCAGCTAAAGGCGAATAATTTAATCGCTTTTAAGAAAAAGGAGCCGCAAGGCTCCTTTTTTATGTTCTAAAAAGAGTCTTAATACCAGTCTCTACAAGGTGTTCAAAAAAAAGCCATTTTTCACTACACATATTGTTGATTTATTGTCTAAAATTTAAAGCAAGTGTTTGTTGGAACTGGTATTACTGACTATAATAAGTGATAAATTACTCTACGAGGGCAACTATGACTAAGTCTGAATTGATTGAAAGACTGTGTGCAGAGCAAACGCACCTTTCAGCTAAAGAGATAGAAGATGCTGTAAAAGATATTTTAGAGCATATGGCGTCTACACTAGAAGGTGGTGACAGAATCGAGATTCGTGGCTTTGGTAGCTTCTCTTTGCACTTCCGTGAGCCTCGCGTTGGTCGTAACCCTAAAACCGGAGACAAAGTGGAGTTAGACGGTAAATTTGTCCCTCACTTTAAACCAGGTAAAGAGCTACGTGAGCGTGTAAATATCGGCTAGATATTTGTAAAAGACTGATAAAAAAGCGGCATACATAGGGTATGCCGCTTTTTTTATCATCGGAATTCCAGAGATAACCATGGTTTGTTTGCTGCTTTTACTGCATAATCGTAACGGCTGAACTTATCTTAGGTGATGGACTATGAAAATTATAAAAATCGTTCTTGTGCTGGCCCTATTTTTAATTGCATTGGCATTAGGCTCTCAGAATCAGGCAGTTGTGAACTTTAACTACCTTATAGCGCAAGGTGACTTCCACTTATCGACTCTATTGGGTGGCGTATTTGTTAGTGGCTTTGCAATCGCATGGCTGATTTTCGGTAGTTTGCACTTTAAAGCCAAATTGCAGGTTCGCAAGTTAAAGAAGCAGGTTAATAAGCTCTCCCCAGCAAAGAGTGAGCCTAATCAAGGTAAAGCTTAAATCAGTAGTTAGGTAGGCTGTTACTCGATGTTAGAAATTCTCTTCTTGTTGTTGCCAATTGCCGCCGCGTACGGTTGGTATATGGGTAATCGTAGTGCCCGGCATGACAAGCAGAAGCAATCAAATCAGATCTCACGTCAGTATGTGACAGGTCTGAACCTATTGTTATCAGACCAGTCTGATAAAGCGGTCGATCACTTTATTGAACTTCTACAAGTTGATAATGAAACCATCGATACGCATCTCGCACTTGGTAACCTTTTCCGTTCTCGTGGAGAGGTTGACCGTGCTATCCGCATTCACCAAAACTTGATCTCCCGTTCCGGACTCACTTTAGAGCAGAAAAATATCGCTTTGCAGCAACTGGCAAAGGATTACATGGCATCGGGCTTTTTAGACCGCGCGGAAAAAATCTTTATGCAGCTTGTCGACGAGCCTGACCACAGAGAAGCCGCTTTGCAGCAATTGGTTGCGATTTATCAGCAAACTCGAGAATGGACTCAAGCTATCCATTACGCTTCGCTGCTAGTTAAAATGGGTCGCAAACGCACTAGTGTTAATATTGCTCATTTTTGGTGTGAGTTGGCGATGCAAGAGAGTGCTGAGGGTGACCGAGCCGCAGCCATTCAGAACTTTAAGCGGGCCTTATCTGAAGACCCAAAATGTGTCCGAGCGAGTATTGCACTGGGCAAACTCTACTTAGACGATGACGATTACACTAATACCATCAAGTATATGGAGTTGGTGTTAGATCAAGACAGTGATTTTGTCAGCGAAGTTTTGCCGACATTGGCCGAGTGTTACCACCACTTAGGCAGAGAAGAAGAGTTACTTAACTTCTTGCGCCAGTGTATTGTTAATAAAGCGGGTGTATCAGCTGAGTTAATGCTAGCGCAATTGGTTGCGCAACACGATGGCGCTGGCGCTGCACAAGAACTTCTGACCAGACAATTAGTAAAAAATCCGACTATGAAGGGCTTTTATCGCCTCATGGACTATCATTTAGCCGAGGCTGAAGAAGGTAGAGCGAAAGCCAGTTTGGGGACTTTACAGAAACTGGTTGG
>NZ_JATABG010000240.1:0-5597 GCF_036533755.1 Vibrio sp. M260118
ATTGCGATCTGACTCATGAAGGTCGCTTACCGCTGTAACTCCCATCATCAAGTAGGCTTTTAACTCTTTTTTCCGATTATCTAGTAATTGTTCACGGTAATCGACCAACTCTTGCTCTAATGCGTTCTTACCGTTCCAGTAATAAACCAAGGTAACGAGTGTTGTCAGCAAAACCAAAGGTATCACCGTTAGCAGCTTAAGTTTCGTCCGGCTTTTTAGCGATAAGCTCATACATACCTCCACTGAGTAATGCTCCTAAGTATGTTCATTATTTTGTTCATTCCGACTATTGGATTCATTTATTATTTTTGACGTAGCATTGAGTATTGAGGTCATACTCTTTTTATAAAACCACATCATTTAGAGTACTGATTTACTAGCCATTTTTCATTTGCCTACTTAATGAGTGGTCGAATACCGAGGTCGATGGTTGATATAAAGATTAAGTGGTGCAGCAACGAGTAGAAAAGTGAATGACAAGCTTCGCTGCCCAATTGCAACCTGGTAAATGCTACACATAATAAAAAAGCGCCAAATGGCGCTTTTTTATTTAAATGTTTGAGAAATCACAACTCTATCGGGGCGGGTTCGATTTTATTCCACCGCGAAGTCACCGTTGTATTTCGGCCAGCGGCTTTTGCTGCATACAAGCTATCATCCGCAATATGGATAATTTCATCGAGTGTTGCTTTGTCGCACTGCTCGCTTCCCAAGTCGGAGAAGTCAAACTCACAGGAGCCAATTGAAACCGTTACGGGCTTGTTCCCTACTTCAATGCTGTTCACACAAGTCCGTACCTTTTCGACCAACTCGCGCCGTACCTTAACGTCTCGTTCTGGTAGCCAAACCACAAACTCTTCACCACCAAAGCGAGCGACAAAGTCACTTGGCGTTAGTTGCTGCTTAATTTTTGCAGCCACTTTTTTAAGTACATCGTCACCGATTTGGTGGCCATAGTTGTCATTGACCCGTTTAAAGTGGTCGATATCAATCACGCACAGAGTTCCTTTCCCGCCAATGCCCTTCATACGTTCTATATCGAGATGAACCGTTTTGAACATACTGCGTCTATTCGCCACTCCTGTTAGCGCATCGTGATTAGCGTGATATTCCAAACGTTCATTTAGCTTTTGTAGACGCTCTTCTTGTTTACGACGAATTAACTCAACTTCAATCCAAGAGGCCATCAACTTTAGTACGTCTACATCAATCGCTTTGAACTTACGGTGGTAAGGTGTAGCAGAAGAGAAGTTGAGCGTACCGAATATTTCATTGTCGATAAAAATCGGAACACCAATATAAGATTCGAGGCCAAACGCTTGATATGCCGGATGCGTCGCGTACTTGTCATCCTCACCCATATTCTCAATCATTACGGGCGCATAGGAGCTGCAGGTAATTTCACAGTATGTTTGGCTATAGTCGAAAGTATCCCCGACACCTAGCTCGACACCTTCTGGAGTCACACAGTTGAGCACTGTATAAGTGTTACCGTCGATTCGAGATAAGATACCGATATCGAGATTGAATCTTTCCAATCCCATCATGATCAACTGACTGACCTGAATATCAAATCCCTTCTGGTAGTCATTGGTGATCTGATACAAGCCTCGAATCACCTTTTCACTTTCGCTTTCAACCACCATACAGTCTCCAAAAGATAATAATTGTTATATTAAAGATAGAGTTATAGTTTCAATAGATGCAACTCTTTTCTTGTTTCCAACAACAAAACTTGGCCTCTCCGCCCAATATTTTCAGACTCTACATAGCGACAGCAGAGCGGCTTTGGTAGTATTGACCAATCTTAACCACATCCGGACCAATGGATATGTACCTTTCAAAACTAACCAAAGAAATCTTTGACCACCTTTACCGCGACATCTCTGAATTTCGTAGCACTTTCGATTTGCCAGTTAACTCACCACAAAGTTTAGACGATAAAGCGGACACTCTGCATACTTCCTTAGCCATTGAAGAATTAACAGAGCTTGCAGAGGCAGACAATAAAACCGAGCAAGCGGATGCAATTATCGACAGCGTGTATGTTTTGATGGGACGTTTGGTTCATTTGGGCCACGACAAAGTCGAAGACAACCTAGCGATCAACTACCTAATCGACCTGCTACTCAATGTTGCAGTAAACCGTGGTATTGAGTTCTTACCTTGTTGGGATGAAGTTCACTCAAGCAATATGAGCAAAGTGTGCCGTAACGAAAAAGAGTACGCTGAAACTGAAGCTTACTACGCAGAGCAAGGTATCAAGCTAATGGCTGTACAGAAAGGTGATTACATCATCGCTAAATGTGCTGAAGATTTTGTCTCTGAAGCGAAGACAATTCGCCAAGGTAAAGTGCTGAAATCTGTTTACTACCGCCCAGCAGATCTAGTACCTCTAACAAAATAGTAGCCAAAGGCAAATAATAGATAAAAAAGCGCCACCTAAAGTAAACCTTAGGTGGCGTAAGCTTCCATAGTCAAAACAAAAGACTTCATCAATCATTCATAAGGCTCCCACCTACAGTCACCTACTTCCGAATGAATCCGTCCAACAAGAACGAGAATGTATCGTTAATACATATTGCGAGTAGCGTGCCAACTTTTTAAATTAACTTAAGTTATTGATATTTAAAGGATTTAAACAAAACACATGACTAGCAGCGGATCGACATCACGCTCTGTTTAAGTGCAAGTTGCACCAAAATACCTCTTTAGGGGTACTATTCGAACAATAGAACGGGTGAACCATCGATAACAACGCGCTTCACTTGGGTTCTAAACACACGCGATAGTTCGCTTACGGAAAGCACTTGTTCCACCTTCCCAACCTGCTGCATGACACCTTTATCAAGCAAGATCGCTTTGTCAGCATGTTTCAAGGTTCTATTTAAGTCATGGTTCGACATCAGTACCGCAATTCCCATCTCAGCGACACGTTGAATCAACTTATAGAGCAGCGTTTCTTGACCGATATCGAGCGGCGCAGCTGGCTCATCAAGGATCAACAGCTTTGCGTGAGGGTTTAACGTTGGCCAAACCTGCAAACATATCGCGCATAAGCGAACTCGTTGCCACTCACCGCCTGACAGATGGTGTATCGAGCGATGAAGTTTGTCATCAATCTCTAATAGCTTTGATAGTTCACCAATGACCTCGGTGACATTCGGGTGACTGGCTAACGCTGTGGTAGGCAGTGATAAAGACAAGTAGTGAACAACGTCGAGGTTAAATGCCGGGCGATCGCTTTGCGCCAAAAATGCTCGGCTAGTCGATAGGGCTTCAATTGAGGCTTGCTTTACATCTTGCTCGAAGATTTTAGCTTGACCTTCAAAAGCCAACAAACCTGCAACCGCCGACAGCAGCGTGCTTTTACCGCTGCCATTTGGGCCAATCACGTGCATAATTTCGCCTGGCGCAACGTCAAAAGAGAGCGGTAACAGGCGAGAACCAACAGAGAGACTACTAACGTGAATCATGATTACTCACCAACATCCAAATAAAGATTGGAGCCCCAATTGTTGTTGTAACGACGCCAAGTGGTAACTCTGCCGAATCGAGTGCAGTTCGAGCTATTAGGTCAGCAAAGACAACTAAAGTTGCTCCAGCTAGCGCAGAGATTGGCAACAGGTAGCGGTTCTCACTACCGAATGCTAAACGTAGAAGATGAGGTACGACGAGGCCGACAAAGCCAATCACGCCGCCGAGCGCTACTGACCCCCCAACTAATATTGATACAGCAAAAATCAGCTTCCAGCGCGCTTCATCAACATCTATGCCTAACTGTTTGGCATGCTGTTCTCCCATCATCAACTTATCGAGTAAGATACCTTTGCAGCACAACCAGATAAGCACAGGTACTAAGACCAAGGTTAAAACATGATGATACCAACTTGCAGCACCAACACTGCCCATCAACCAGTACATGAGCTGACGAAGGCTTAAGTCGTCACTAAAATAGAACGCCCAAGTAACGATTGCACCAGAAAGAATCCCTAGTGCGACCCCAACCAAAAGTAGCTTAGTGGTTGTCAACCGCATGCTTTTTGCGACAAACACTAACAGCAATGTAAACGCTAATGCGCCCATGACCGCTGCGGTCATAAAGCCAACCGGTGTGGCGAACGCAGGAAAGAAGAACAACACCATAACCATCAGCACGCTGGCACCACCAGATATCCCCAACACGCCCGGTTCGGCTAACACATTGCCGAGCAGTACTTGAAGCACCGCGCCAGAGACAGCCAGTGCTGCTCCAATGGTAATCGCTGCAAACAACCTAGGTAGGCGAAGCTGCAACACTAGCTGTTCTTGCAGTGACGTGAGTTCTTGGAAGGGAGATATGTAAATTTCACCAACGACTAAATAGACACTGCTAATGAGTATAAGAAGTACAAAAAACAGTACGCCAAAGCGTGTCCACTTTTGACGCCTACGGCCTAAGAGCTGAGTAAATTCCATGTTGTCGCTGATTTGTCTGTTGAACCCGCAAAGAATAATGGCTTAACGATACCGTTAAGCCATTAAAATAGAAAGCGTTGCATTGGAAATGTTGGCTAGTCGTAGACGATCTGCCCATCCTCATAACGAGTTTTAACCGGACACACCATTAGCGCGGCACGTTGACCAACCGCAACATGGCGATTTGGGAACACAACTGCCTCCCCTTCGTTTTTCGCCATCAGGGGTTTGTCTCCATCATGACCAAACACTTCACCATGTTTAAACGCGGTAAAGTTCTCCACGTCGTCGTTGAACATGAAGTCAAAATCATCATGCAGGCGCACTATAGTTCGACTAACACGATACATAACCGGCTTGCGCGACAAGTGTTCAGAGTCGCTATTTGACACCAAGTCACGTAGAGCAAGGTCAAACGCCACTAGCTTATCGAGGTCATTCTCGCCAATCTTCGCCACGCGACCAAGTTCCACCGTTAACGCTTGCGCGCCAAAGTTCTCGGCACTAAACCAACTAAAGGTACTTGAAGGCGCGTTAGAGAACATTATGGCATCTAGATGAGCACTGGAAGCAAACTCCATTAAAGCCTGACTACGCACCGGATGACGAACCTTAGGGCTCACCGCAAATGAATAGTGTTTAGACAAACGAATCGCACAGTGCAGGTCTAAGTGCCAACGCTGCTCTTGCTGAGTGCCTTGGTAAAAATCGTTCACTACACGCTTAAGATCTTGTGCAATTTCAAGCTCTGTTGAAGGCGGATACTCTTTTTCATCAAACAGACGATTAAGATTGGTATCAATAAATCGCGTGTGCGCGTTCGTTGCTGCTGGATGAGCATTGATAAACAGCAGCCTTTCAGTCACAGGCTGAAAACCGGTTTGAATATCGGTAATGATCTTATCAACGATCTCCATCGGCGCAGTTTCATCGCCGTGAATACCGCACGAAATAATGATGTGCTTACTCTCATCTGAAAGATTCGCCGGAATCACCTCCAGCACACCACGTTGATGTATTTTAAAGACAACTCCACCAGCCACAGTGAGTTCATTTGCTGGCATCTCTTGCTGTAAGTCTAAGCTGTCAAAAAGAAAAGATTGGCGAAAGAGGGTTTTCGTCATGCGCTACTCCTTTAT
>NZ_JATABG010000241.1:0-5590 GCF_036533755.1 Vibrio sp. M260118
GGGTAAAAAATACTGATTAATTATCAATCTTATTGCTAATCGCTGAATGATTCGTGGATAGTGTTGGTGCGTTAACAAACATCCAATAAATATATATATCGGATGTGACGCAAAAATAGGTTTCTATTCCCAACCTAAATTTAAAACCAACTCCCGCTGACGAATGAAAGAGGCTGATTCGATGAACGACAAAAAAGAAGCAATGAGTGCTATCGCTAGCTACCGAATGGAAAGTACTTTGCGAGGAGTAGATTTAAACCTGTTGACTGTATTTGATGCAGTAATGCAAGAGCAGAACATCACTCGTGCTGCTCATAACTTGGGTATGTCACAACCAGCGGTCAGTAACGCAGTTGCGCGCTTGAAAGTTATGTTTAACGATGAGTTGTTCATGCGCCAAGGTCGCGGAATTCAGCCAACTCAACGTGCACGTCAGTTATTCGGTCCAGTTCGTCAGGCTCTTCAATTGATTCGCAACGAGTTACCAAGTTCGGTCTTTTCACCAGAGACATCAACGCGTCTATTTAAGCTGGCGATTTGTAGCCCATGTGATATGCGTTTTGCTCCCAAGATCATGTCGAATGTTCATGAGTCAGCTCCTAATGTACAGCTTCACCTAGATGCTGAATTTGACCGTCAGTTAGCTGAACGAATGCGCTATCAAGAAATCGACTTCGTCATCGACTACGCACGTTTTGATGAGCAAGGGTTCTCAAGCACCGAGATTTTCCAAGATGAACTTGTTGTTGTAACGTCTAAAGCTCATGCACGTATTCAAGGTTCTGTAACTCCAGAAATGTTGCTTCAAGAGCGCCATGCAAAGCTTTCAAAAGTTCACGGTCAACGTAGTTTCTCCGAGCAAGCTTATCGTGAACTTGATGTGCATGCCTATTATGAAGGCACCAGTCTAAGTAATGTACTTTACGTGGTTGGTCAATCAGAGCTAGTGACTATAGCTCCACGCTGGATGGTGGAAAACGCGGCAAACAAGCACCAGTTGCAAGTGCTCGAGTTCCCATTCGAGAATGGAAGAATCAGCGGCTTCTTAAGCTGGCACGAGTCTAGCGAAAAAGATAAAGGCCACATTTGGTTACGTGACCAACTAATGATGATCTGTGGCGAAGTTGTTGCTTTGAATTAATCGTCAGTTGCTACTGAAATCAAAAGCCTTGAATGGTTGATGCCATTCAAGGTTTTTTACATTTATATCGATAACTTTGATACCTATCAATTGTCTTTTTTAACCCTGAATGTGTACACTTGTGCGCTGAATAAAGCTTACAGGTGTAAGCCAAAGGTAATTAAGATGGCCAACCTAGATTTTCATATCGTAAAACGTATTCGTGACCAAATTGCGCAAGGCAATGATCGTATTGCACTTAAGCATAAAGTAGGCAATGTTTGGAATGGCATTAGCTGGAAGCAGTTTGGTCAGCAAGTTGATAGTTTATCACTTGCTCTATTGGCTCAAGGGATCCGAGTTCAAGATAAAATCGGCATTTTCTCTAACAACATGCCACGATGGACCATTGCGGACTTTGCGTCTTTGCAAGTTCGCGCTGTCACTGTACCCATCTATCCGACTAACACTGCTGCTCAGTCGTCATACATTTTGCAAAACGCGGATGTGCGAGTGTTGTTTGTCGGTGAACAGCCTCAGTTTGATGCGGCCGTTTCTATCTTTGATGAGTGTGAGAAACTTGAGCTGGTTGTTGCTCTGTCTGACGACATTGATATCGGTGAGCATCAGTTCGCTATTAGTTGGCAGCGTTTTATCGGCAATGCTGACAGCACACAGCAGCCAGAATTAGATCTGCGTCTCGAGCAAGCGAATCTCGATGATCTTCTAACGCTTATCTATACCTCAGGTACGACAGGTCAACCTAAAGGCGTCATGCTTGATTATGCAAACATCGGTGCTCAGCTTGAAGGGCATGACCAGCGTCTTAGCCTATCTCAAGATGACGTTTCTCTGAGTTTCTTACCTCTTTCGCATGTGTATGAGCGTGCATGGACCTTCTACGTTCTTTATAAAGGGGCGACCAACTGCTACTTGCAAGATACCATGCAGGTACGTGATGCACTGAGTGAAGTGCGCCCTACAGTAATGTGTGCGGTTCCTCGTTTCTACGAGAAGATCTTCTCTGCCATTCATGAAAAGGTTGCCAAAGCACCATTCATTCGCAAGGTCCTATTTACTTGGGCGGTGAACATGGGGGCGAAAATGGCGGTCGCTCATCAAGAAGGGCGCAAGCCTTCTATTGCGTTGAAAAAAGCGCACGCCTTGGCTGATAAGCTAGTGCTATCTAAGTTGCGTGCGCTACTCGGTGGACGCATCAATTTTATGCCGTGTGGTGGTGCCAAGTTAGATGAAACCATCGGCCGTTTTTTCCATGCAATTGGTATCAACGTTAAGCTGGGTTATGGCATGACAGAAACCACAGCGACGGTTTCATGTTGGGATGACAAGTGCTTCAACCCAGACTCAATTGGTATGGCGATGCCAGGTGCACAAGTTAAGATCGGTGAAAACAATGAGATCTTAGTGCGTGGTCCTATGGTGATGCGTGGCTACTACAAAATGCCAGAAGAAACAGCGAAAACGTTTGATGAAAACGGCTTCCTCAAGACAGGTGATGCGGGTCATATTGATGAGAACGGTAATCTGTTTATCACCGACCGTATTAAAGAGCTAATGAAAACATCAGGCGGTAAGTACATTGCTCCGCAGATGATTGAAGGTGCCATCGGCAAAGACCACTTTATTGAGCAGATCGCCGTTATCGCTGATACGCGTAAGTTTGTTTCGGCGCTGATTGTACCTTGTTATGACTCTTTGGAAGAGTACGCCAAGGAACTGAATATCAAGTATCACGATCGCGTAGAGCTCATTCGACATAATCAAATTGTCGAAATGCTTGAAAAGCGAGTCAACGACCTTCAGCAAGAGTTGGCGAAGTTTGAGCAAGTGAAGAAGTTTAAGCTTTTGCCTAAAGCTTTCTCAATGGACGATGGAGAGCTGACGCCAACACAAAAATTGCGCCGTAAGGTGATTAACGATAAGTATCAGGACGAAATCGAAGAAATGTACAACGATAAGCCCGAGAAGAAGTAATATTCTTTATCGTTAACTTTCCTACTGTTTAAAAATCCCTCAATGCGATAACCCTCGTTTTGAGGGATTTTTTTATGCTCAAACCGAGCTGAGTTTTAGCGTCGATATCAATAAATGAGAGAAATGAGGTTAAAATTATTAACTGTATTTTCATTAATTACTGGTGCCTTTAACTAGATTGTAGGTGCTGGTTGGTTCGTTTTTGCATTTAAGCGTTGGTATTCGCTATTTCTTCCAAAGTGAGACAAAAATCGCATTAGACCCATTGCTAATTAAACGTTACATTTGTTGCGTGACCTTGCTTTATGTTACCTGTAAGCAAGACATAGCCGAAAAACGTGGAAGTATTTCGATTTAGGCTACGAATAAGCCCTAACTATGAAAAACCAATCCATCACATTGACCTTATGTGGCGGTAAATTGGTTAAGGAGAAAAATATGGCAGCAATGTTGTCCGGTGCAGAGATGATCGTTCAATCTCTGATCGAAGAAGGCGTTGAACAGATCTTTGGCTACCCAGGCGGTTCTGTTCTAGATATTTACGATGCGCTACACGCCAAAACAGATCAAATCAAACATGTATTAGTACGTCACGAGCAAGCCGCAACACATATGGCGGATGGTTACGCGCGTGCGACGGGCAACCCAGGTGTGGTGCTCGTCTGTTCTGGTCCGGGTGCGACTAATACCATCACGGGTATTGCAACCGCATACATGGACTCGATCCCAATGATCGTTATCTCAGGTAACGTGCCAAACAATATGATTGGGAATGACGCATTCCAAGAGTGTGACATCGTTGGTGTATCACGCCCAGTGGTTAAACACAGTTTCTTAGTTAAGAAAGCTGAAGACATCCCAGAGACAGTAAAGAAAGCCTTCTATATTGCGACGACAGGCCGACCTGGCCCAGTATTGATCGACTTACCTAAAGATGTGATGAATCCACAGGTTAAGTTGCCTTATGAATACCCTGCGTCTCTTTCTATGCGTTCGTACAAACCAACCACGACAGGCCATAAAGGTCAAATTAAGAAGGGGCTTAAAACGCTACTTGAAGCGAAAAGGCCTGTTTTGTATGTCGGTGGTGGTGCCGTTATCTCAGAAGCTGAGCAGCACTTAACTAAGTTGGCAGAAGCACTCAACTTGCCAGTGGTTAGTACCTTGATGGGGCTTGGTGCCTTTCCGGGTACCCATAAGAATTCATTAGGTATGTTAGGTATGCACGGTGTGTATGAGGCTAACATGGCTATGCACAACGCCGATTTGATTTTCGGTGTGGGGGTTCGCTTTGATGATCGAACGACTAATAATCTAGATAAGTACTGTCCTGATGCTAAGGTTATGCACATTGATATCGATCCCTCTTCGATCTCGAAGAACGTTAAAGCGGATCTTCCGATTGTAGGCTCAGCAGAAAAAGTGCTCGAGAGCATGGTTAACCTGCTTGAAGAGCAAGGCAGTACCAATGGTCAGCAAGCACTGAATCGCTGGTGGGATGAGATCCAAGTGTGGCGTGAGCGCCAATGCTTGTCTTACGAAACGTCTTCAGAGCGGATTAAACCACAGCAAGTAATTGAAACCTTGCATAAGCTGACTAACGGCGACGCTTATGTTGCATCTGATGTTGGTCAGCATCAGATGTTCGCCGCACTCTACTATCCATTTAATAAGCCACGCCGTTGGATTAATTCAGGTGGCCTTGGCACGATGGGCTTTGGTTTGCCTGCTGGTATGGGTGTTAAGTTTGCTAAGCCAGAAGAAGAAGTGGTTGTGGTCACGGGAGACGGTAGTATCCAGATGAATATTCAGGAACTATCGACGGCAATGCAGTACGATATTCCAGTTAAGATAATTAACCTTAATAACCGATTCCTAGGTATGGTAAAGCAGTGGCAAGACATTATTTACCAAGGCCGACACTCCAACTCATACATGAGTTCCGTTCCTGATTTTGCAGCTATCGCAGAAGCTTATGGGCATGTTGGGATTCGCATTGAATCGCCAGATCAACTTGAGTCTGGCTTGCGACAAGCATTAGACATGAAAGATCGTTTGGTGTTTGTTGATATCAATGTCGATGAGACAGAACATGTATATCCGATGCAGATTAAAGGCGAGGGTATGGACAAAATGTGGTTAAGCAAGACGGAGAGAACTTAATATGAGACACATTATTTCACTACTAATGGAAAACCAACCGGGTGCCTTGTCTCGTGTGGTAGGTCTTTTCTCTCAGCGTGCGTACAACATTGAGTCTTTGACCGTTTCGCCTACGGATGATGAAACTTTATCGCGCTTGAACATTACTACCATTTCTGATGACATGGAGTTAGAGCAGATTCAGAAGCAACTTAACAAACTGATCGATGTTCTTAAGGTGCAGGAAGTGTCTGAACTCGAGCATATCGAACGTGAGTTGATGATGGTCAAGGTTAAGGCGAGTGGATTTTCCCGAGCGGAAGTAAAGCGTAC